>NZ_JACAXD010000011.1:0-108515 GCF_013391485.1 Acinetobacter sp. SwsAc5 | reverse complement strand
TCGCAAGAGATGCGATGGATGTCTGATTATTTGTAGTCATAAATTTAAGTCCCCACTTGTTTCTAAGTGGGGACTAAATTAAGGCTTATAGGATGAATTCAGAAGGTGTGTTCAGCGGACGCTTACACACATTCTTACAGCAAATAACAAAAAACCGCCAATTTAGGCGGTTTTTTATACAATAAAGCAGATACTGCATGTTATTATTTTTTTAGGTGATAAGTTGATGTCTGAAATGTCTCACTAGATTTTGCTAAAAGCTAAAACGTGAGTATAAAGAAAAGCGACCTTTGCCGCTTTAATTTCATGTTTTAATTTGTAGTTCGCGTGTAGTTTACAGTGAGTGTGGCTAGAGCATGAATTTCTAGCCAAAACATTACGGCAACATTGCTAAATAGGTAGAAGGGTTCTTACGTTGACCATCTTTCACTACTTCATAATGTAAGTGAGGACCTGTACAACGACCTGTACAACCCACGTTGGCAATATGTTCGCCTGCATCTACACGGTCACCCACACGTGCAATTAAACGTGAAGCGTGTGCGTAGCGCGTGATATAACCATTACCGTGGTTAATTTCTACATATTGACCATAACCTGTGCCCCAGCCTGACTTGGTCACAATACCTGGGCCAGTCGCATAAATTGGAGTACCGCTTGGTGCAGCAAGGTCTAAGCCTGAATGGTTTTCAGCACGACCACTCATGACACGACCGCCATAGTTCGAGCTAATACGTGCATTTGGTAATGGATGTGACACTAACCAAGCATAAGGATTTGAAGAAGCAAAACGGGTGTTGGTATTGGTACCGTATTTTTTTGCTAAAGACGCATTGTTTAATTCTGTAGTCTTTTCACGAAGCTTAACGGTCATCTGCGTTTGTGCAGGAACATCAATGTCTTGTGTTTCTGTATAAGAACCTTGTGACAAGGTGCGGGTTAATTGCTCAATACGATCAGTCGATGAATTTTGAGAATCTAACTCAACTAAATCAGCAAATGCGACAGATGCTGCCGAAGCTGCCAGTGAAAACGCTAATAAAATACGGCGCGAATGCATAAAAAAACCTCTTAACTGTTCTTACTTGAAGTTCCTTGTGATCTCTTCCTTGATATCTACTGAAAGGAGCGCATAAGATTAGGGCATAAACATGAAGGAATGATGTATGTCCGAACCTGTGAATCTCTTTCAACAAACAAGAAAACACATAAAAACAGGAAACCTAACGTTTCTCTCAACCCAAGTTGCTGCATGGCAGAAACTTGGCAAACTTATTCAACCTTTACTGCCGCAACCAGAGCAATGGCAGGTGGTTTGTTATCAACAAGGTGTCTTAACCATTACTGGAACGAATCAAGCGATGGTCAGTCAACTTGCTTATTTGCAAAAGCAATACATTACTCAACTGTCACAACTGCATGAACTGAAAGACATACAAAAAATTCAAGTTCGTTTAAGAGTTGAATCTCAAACGCCCCCAAAAAGCGAAAAGCCTTTAAGAACACTTAGTCCAGAAACTCAAGATATGTTACGAGGTGCTGCTGACTTTGTGAGCGACCCTAAGCTTAGCCAAGCTTTGTTACGTTTGGCAAGCAATAAAAAATAATTGTTTGCAGAAAACACCAAAAACTCGTGCTCAAATTTGTGATGAAATTCACATATTATTGTTGTTACATTATAACGTAGTAAGAAAAGACAATGACTTATGTCACATGCACAAAAGTGATCGGGCAAGAATTTATGTCATCAAATGTTACAATTTCATAACTGCTTGGATCGCTCTGAACATTGCGTAATAACTGATTATTTAAGGCATGTCCTGATTTATAACCATCAAACTTGGCAATAATTTGATGTCCAAGCAAGTACAAATCCCCCACAGCATCTAAAATTTTATGCCGTACAAACTCGTCCGAGAAGCGCAAACCTTCTTCATTGACCACGCCTGTATCATCTACCCCAATGGCATTATCTAAACTCGCACCCAAAGCCAAATTATTGGCTTTTAAATAGTCCAAATCTTTCATAAAGCCAAAAGTACGTGCGCCACTGACTTCATAGACAAAGGTTTCTGTAGAAAAATCGATGGTGGCAGACTGATATTCTTTTTTAAAGGCAGGATGATCAAAGTCGATGGTGAAATTGAGCTGAAAACCTTCATGCGGACTGAACACCGCACGTTTATCGTCAATTAAAGCTTCTACAGGTTTTAAAATTTTGATGAACTTTTTCGCAGCATCCTGTTCTTTTAAACCACCCTGCATCAACAAATAAATAAAAGGCCCTGCACTGCCGTCCATAATGGGCACTTCAGAGGCAGACACTTCAATAATCAAGTTATCAATGCCCAACCCTGCAATTGCACTCATAACATGCTCAATAGTGCCAACTTTGGCATTATCCTGAACCAAATTCGAGCACATAAATGCTTCTTGAATCAGCATGGCATCGGCTGGAATATCGACAGGCGGATTTAAATCGATACGACGAAACACAATTCCCCCATCGGCATGATGCGGCACAAAGTTGATCAATACTTTTTGACCACTGTGCAGACCAATACCGCTCGCCTTGACGACACGTTGTAGGGTACGTTGTTTCAGCATGTTCTCAATTCATCTAAATTTTAAAACCGCTATACGTTAGCATATTTAGCCATTGATAAAAAACAAAAAAGGCAGTTTAAAACTGCCTTTTCCCGATCACACAATGAAATTGAGGATCTTGGCTTATTTACGCTGCTGATTTTTCAAATAGTCTTGAATACTCATTGGCGTTGGACGCGCAGAGCCTGATGTTGTTGTCGCACTAATTGCAGGCGCAGTTTCTGCCTGCTGACGCTGAATTGCAGGCACATCATCTTCTTCTACTGCCGCTGTTGGTGCTGCAGAAGTGGTTTGTGTCACGGTGCGTTTTGCAGGCTCTGGTGTATCGCCTGTGTTACGCGCTAAACCAGTAGCAATAACAGTCACGCTAATTTCGTCACGCGCTTCAGGATCAAATACCGTACCGTAGAATACTTGGGTTTGTTCGGTATCTGAAAGTTGATGAATCACGTCCATGATCTCTTCGATTTCACCGAAGGTCACATCATCACCACCCGTTACGTTAATCAACAAGCCTTTGGCATTGGCAATAGTCACGCTATCGAGCAATGGACTACGAATCGCTTGTTCAGCCGCTTGACGCGCACGGTTTTCACCACGACCTGAACCAACACCCATCATCGCATAACCGCGCGTACTCATCGCAGTTTTCAAGTCAGCAAAGTCTAGGTTGATGTGACCTGGACGTACAACCAAATCAAAAATACTGCGTACACCGTTCAACAAAACGTCATCGGCTTTTTTATACGCATCTTTCATTGAAATGTCGCGGTAAACTTTCATTAAACGTTGGTTTGGAATAATGATTAAAGAGTCTACATGCTGTTCTAATGCCGCAATCCCTTTTTCCGCAGAAAGCAAGCGGCGCTTACCTTCAAAGTTAAATGGCGTAGTCACCACACCAACAGTCAAAATGCCCATTTCTTTGGCAATTTCAGCCACAACTGGCGCAGCACCTGTACCTGTACCACCACCCATCCCTGCAGTCACAAACACCATGTCTGTGCCTTCAAGTTGCTGACAAATCAGCTCGCGGCTTTCTTCCGCTGCAGTTTGACCCACTTGAGGATCACCGCCCGCGCCTAAACCACGTGTGCTTTGCTCACCTAGCTGGATTTTGAATTGCGAATTCATGCGATCCAATGCTTGTTTGTCCGTATTGGCACAAACAAATTTTACACCCTGAATATCCGACTCAAGCATGTGCTGCACAGCGTTACCACCTGCACCACCCACACCAAACACAGTGAAACGGGCTTGACCGTTGCTATCGGTTTGATCATCTATAAATTCAAATGAGGCCATGACCTTTAGATTTCCTAATACGTTATTGGCAGTCACTTAAGCCCGTATACTGCCTTGATCTTCATAAAAATTATTTTTAAGAATGCTGTTCAACTTCTGGCTTGTCAAGTACCAGTGATGATCCGTACAACTTCCTAACAATATTCCCAAAAAACTCAACTAAAAAATAGATTTTAACTTTTCGTTCAAGCCAGACCATGCCCGTCCGACACGCCCCCAAACCGATAAGGTTTCAGGGTCTTCATGTTCTACAATCGTGTCTTGAGTATAGTTTTGACTATAAAGCAATAAGCCTGAAGCTGTTGCATATTGTGAACGGCGTAAGGCGGCCTGATGCGGTTCATCGGCATAAACTTGTGAAGGATGATTCCCCAAGTGTGCCGAAACACCCAACATACGACGTACCAAGCTGATCATGCCTTCAATTTGTGAGGCATCACCCGCCAAAACCACACCATGATATAAACCATGAATGGCACCGCTCTTTTCGAGTTCCAGACGAATTTGTGCAAAAATTTCTTCATAACGCGCAATAATAATTTCCGCCAGTTCAATACGGCTAATGGTTTGCGGCCCATCAATGCCCTGAATCTGAATCATGTGATCAGGTTTGACCACTTTCATATCTACACAGCCATACAATAGCTTAATCCGTTCAGCTTCTTCAGTTGTGGTTTGTAACACCGCTGCAATATCGCGGGTGACATGCTCACCACCACGCTGCAAAGTGTGTGCCAAGGCCAAACGTCCATCTAAATAAACTGCAATACTGGTCGTACCTGCGCCAATATCTACCAGACACACACCGTATTCTTTTTCATCTTTAAGCAGACTGGCTTCTGCAGTGGCTAAATTTGACACCACCATTTTTTCGACACCAATATTGGCACCTTTTAAAGCACGGTCTAAATTCTGCATGGTGCTAATAGGCAACATCATCAATTGATAATGCCCCGTCATGCTATGTGCTGACATACGAATTGGGTTTTGTACCCATTCACCCGAATCATCTAAATCGAAACCGAGTGGTACTGCGCTCACCAAATAATGGTCTGAGGTGAGGTGACTGGCTTTGGCCAAGTCCAATGCGCGTACCACTTCACTGGTGGTAATGGTGTGATCACTACTTTCAATAGGTGTGCGACCTGAAGCATAAAAGCTTTTTAGTTCTGCACTAGGAATAGAAATCCATGCCGAATGCACACGGCATTCCGCCATATCTTCTGCTTCTTGCACGGCATTTTTAATTGCAGTAATCACTTTATCGAGACTGACAATTTTTCCCTTACTCATGCCTCGATTACGTGCGGTGGCCATACCAATGACTTGGATATTGTCTGGCGCATGGACCTTAGCAATCAAAACTGAAACTTTGTGCGTCCCAATGTCAATCGCAACAACCGAGGGAACAGCTTCACTCATTTATTCACTACCATTACCAGTATGTTTAATTTATGGCTTAATGCCTCTATTTTTTTAAAGCCCAATATTATGGCTTTGCTCTTATTCCCTCTGCAATGCTTGTGTCATCAATCGTTACAACAAAGTGACCATTTGCAATTTTTGGCGGAATTGAGTTTTTCCATTGAATGGCTAAACCATTGCGATAACGCAAATCGATGGCGGATATTTTAGACCATACAGGTTTCAAATCACTTTGTGCAAGATGCCCCAAGCGCTGCAGCTTACTCATGGTTTGATCTTTATCTACAATAACACGTAGACCTGAATCAAACTGCATAAACCACGTCATACGTTCTGTTAAATATAGTTCTTTTAAACGATCGTTGACGGGTAAGAATAATTGGTTAATTTCATTATAACGACGCATCATCATTTTAGATTGATGCGTTGGCCCGTGTAATAACGGTAAATGTTGATTATTTTGTGGCGTGACCTCGGTAAAGACTTCACCGCTGTCACTGAGCAAACGACCTGTCCCCCAACGTGCAATTGGATGACGCGGCATAACCCGCACACGAATAGCATTCGGCCACGCACGTGAAACCACCACTCGATCTACCCAAGACAACTCCAAAGCGGTATCGCGGATTTGCTCTAGGTCAGAGGTGAAATAGTTCTTGGTCATTACAGGGTTCACATGCGTCATCACTTGGCGGTGTTCCGCATCTGAACGTGTACCCACTACATCTAGCTTGGCAATTTGTGCATCGGTCATGACTTTGTATAGCCCGTACGCACCCACTGCCAACACGAGCACCGCAACGCACAGCATTACCCAACCGCCAAAATGAATCAGCTTTTCTTTGGCTGTTGGCGGTTTGTCATGAATCGAGGTAATCGCTGCCCGTTTACGGCGCAAGGATGCAGGAAGTTGAGCCATATTTAGTGTGCTTCACCTGTAAGGGTTTGTGCCAAAATTGCCACACACAGCTCATCAAAACTATAGCCGACTGCATTTGCCGCTTTCGGAACTAAAGAGTGGCTGGTCATTCCCGGCACGGTATTCACTTCCAATAGCCAGAAATTGCCGTTCTCATCTTGCATGGCATCAATACGACCCCAGCCACTTGCACCCACGGCTTGGAAGGCACGTAATGCCAAAGCTTGTAACTGTTGCTCTTCGGCAGTGCTTAAACCACACGGAATACCGTATTGCACATCATTACGTTGATATTTGGCTTCATAATCATAGAACGCCACATCTTTCGGTGGTTCTAAACGAATAATCGGTAAAGCCTGACCATTTAACAGCACGATGGTAAATTCACGTCCTGTAATCCATTTTTCAGCCATAACAATAGCGTCATGTGCAGTTGCTTTCGCTACAGCATCGGCAAAGTCTTCTACTTTTTCGACTTTGCTCATGCCAATACTTGAACCTTCATGTACAGGCTTGATGATGAGTGGTAAACCCAATTCGACAACCACGTCTTCAATATTGGAATCTTTGCTAACAATACGATATGGCGCAGTTGGCAAGTCAGAACCTTGCCAAATTTGCTTGGTCTTCACTTTGTCCATGCCAATGGCTGAACCTTGCACGCCCGTACCCGTGTATGGAATATTCAACCATTCCAAAACACCTTGAATTTGACCATCTTCACCACCGCGCCCGTGTAACACAATAAAGGCACGATCATAATTGACCAATTCGGTCACGCTACGTGTTTGTGGATCAAATGCTTCTGCATTGACCCCAGAACGTAGCAGTGCTTCGAGTACTGCTTGACCGCTGTCTAGAGAAACCTCACGCTCAGCAGATTTTCCACCCAATAACACGGCAACTTTGCCGAACTTTGAAGCATTTGACACGTTTATATCCTTAAACTTTAAACTGGTCGATCAAATTCAAACATCACAGGTTGTGATTATTTTAAATATAAATGGTTTTGTGCAAGCTCGATTGAAATCGCCCCCACATTACCTGCACCTTGGGTCAATAACAAGTCATTGGCCTGTAACACTTGTTTCACAATATTCGGTAGGTTGCCGTCATTTGGATCGACCAAAATTGGCTCAACCTGACCACGCAAACGAATACTGCGTGCCAAAGTACGGCTATCTGCGCCAACAATTGGTTTTTCACCCGCAGGATAAACATCGAGCAATAACAATTGATCGACTTGTGACAACACTTCCACAAAGTCATCAAAACAGTCACGGGTGCGACTAAAACGGTGTGGTTGGAACAACATCACCAAACGGCGATCAGGATGACTTTGACGCGCAGCTTTAATGGTGGCTTCCACTTCTTTCGGGTGATGTCCGTAGTCATCTACCAATTTCACATTGCCGTCTGCTACCTCAAACTCACCTTGTACTTGGAAACGACGACCGACACCGCTAAAGCCTTCTAAAGCACGGCAAATTGCACCATCAGAAACGCCTTCATCGGTGGCAATTCCAATTGCAGCCAAGGCATTCAATACGTTATGCAGCCCCGGTTGATTCACCGTCACGCGTAACGGTTCGCGGTCTTTACGCAGTACAGTAAAGTGTGTGCGCATGCCGTCTTGATCGACATCAATGGCACGAATATCGTTGTCTTCATTAAAACCATAGGTCAATACAGGGCGCCCGATACGCGGCATGATTTCACGAATATTGGCATCATCACCACACACCACAGCCAAACCGTAGAATGGCAGTTTGTGCAAAAATTGAATAAAGGTATCTTTTAAGGTATCGAAACTACCACCATAGGTGTCCATGTGGTCGGCATCAATATTGGTCACCACAGCCGCCATTGGCTCTAGGAATAAGAACGATGCATCAGATTCATCGGCTTCTGCCACGATATAACGGCTAGCACCCAATGCTGCATTGACCCCAGTACGGTTTAGCAAACCACCAATCACGTAAGTTGGATCCATGTTTTCTTCGGCCAACATACAGGTGATTAAACTGGTAGTAGTGGTTTTACCATGTGTACCCGCGACTGCAATACCATGACGGTAACGCATCAACTCGCCCAGCATTTCAGCACGACGCACCACAGGAATACGGGTGTCAATTGCTGTTTTAATTTCTGGGTTTTCTGGGTCAATTGCAGTAGACACCACCAAAACATTTGCGCCTTTAATATGGTCTGCCGCATGCCCAATATAAACCTTGATGCCGTTTTCTTCTAATTGCGCTGTGGTTTTTGAGGCTTTGATGTCTGAACCCGATACTTTATAGCCCTGGTTTTTCAAGACTTCGGCAATACCACACATCCCCGCGCCACCAATACCCACAAAATGAATGTGTTTGATACGGCGCATTTCAGGCACTTTGATTAATTTTTTCGCTTGATCAGCGGGTGTAGATGGAGACATATTTTACTCGAACAATGCTTGAATAAGACGAACCACGTGCTGAGTTGCATCTGGCTGTGCCTGCTGACGGGCTTTGACCGCCATTTCAGACAACAATTGACGATTCATTAACGGGGTTAATAATGTTGTTAAACTTTCGGGAGTCATACTGGCTTGCGGACAGATTTTTGCTGCACCCAAATCGGCTAAAAATTTGGCATTGGCAGTTTGGTGATCATCCACCGCACTAGGCAATGGTACAAATACTGCTGCAACACCTGCAGTCGCGACCTCGGTTACCGTGAGTGCGCCCGCACGACAAATAATTAAATCGGCATCACTATAGGCTTTGGCCATATCTTCAATAAAAGGCTGTACCTCAACCTGTAAATGGTCAGGCTTGTGTGCATAACGTGCCTGCGTCGCTTCGGCATGGTTTTGCCCACATTGATGATAAACATCTAAAGCGACATTTAGTTGCTTTAACGCTTCAGGTACACATTCATTTAAGGCTTGTGCACCTAGTGAACCACCCACAATTAAAATACGAATTGGCAAGCCTGCTTTTTCACGTTCCTGATAGCGCCATGCAGGGCTTAAGGTCGCAGTGATTTCTTCACGAACAGGGTTGCCTGTGGTGACAATTTTGTTACTGTTTGGAAAGGTATTTGGGAAAGCCTGACACACGGTTTTTGCCACACGTGACAATTGAGTGTTGGTAAAACCCGCAACTGCATTTTGTTCGTGAATCAGCACAGGAATACCCAAAGCACGTGCTGCCAAGCCACCTGGCCCTGCCACATAACCACCAAAACCTGCAACAGCATCAACTTTTAATTGCTTCATGTAACGCACAGCACTGAGCGTTGCGCCTAAAATTTTAAATGGTGCAGCCAGTTTACGGATCAAACCGTTGCCACGTACACCTTGAATATTAATTTGGTAAATTGGGATATTATGATTTTTAAGCAGACGATTTTCCATGCCCGTTGGGGTCGCCAACCATGACACTTGAATCCCTTGTTGCTGTAATTGTTTTGCGACGGCCAAAGCGGGAAAAACATGTCCACCTGTACCTGCGGCCATCATCATGACATGTTTAGGCTGTTGTTGCTGTGCGTCAGTCACGGTTTAATTCTTCAACTCAAAATAAGGCAAATAAAAATCTTGTATAAGCTATCAATTGTAATCACAAACGCATGGGCTTGAAAGGTTATTTACTTTTTTTCACCAAGTGCTTGATTGTTTTTTTCTACAGATTTTCAAGTTTAAACTAGTTTTATTATTAATCTACGGAAAATGTTAAGTTTTATTCAATTTTACCTGCTTTGATTGATCTATTTTGCAAAGTGTTTAAGTTGTTTTTTGTATCCACGTCTCTAAAAACAAGGCCGCTTTCAAATAGAAAACGGCTTTTGTATTGATACAGTGAGCATAAAGCCCAAACTTAGTTGGGACGACCTGCTTCAAGTACGGTAAATAAATCATCGGCAATGGATGTACCAAACTGTGCATCAATTTCACGAATACACGTTGGACTGGTCACGTTGATTTCAGTGACATAGTTGCCAATCACATCTAATCCGACAAAAACCAAGCCTTTTTCACGTAAAAATGGCCCGACTTTGGCGGCAATGGCTTTGTCATTTTCAGTCAATGGACGTGCTTCGCCTAAACCACCTGCAGCTAAGTTGCCACGCACTTCGCCATTTTGTGGAATTCGTGCCAAACAATAAGGCACAGGCTCACCATTAACCATGAGGATGCGTTTATCACCATCTACAATTTCTGGAATATAGCGCTGCGCCATGATTGGCTGAGTGCCGTTGTTGGTCAGAATTTCAATGGTTGAGCCAATATTGACCCCATCTTGGTACAAACGGAAAATTCCCATGCCGCCCATGCCATCGAGCGGTTTAACGATCACATCACCATGTTGCTGAATAAATTCACGAATCAGGCTTTGTTGTGAAGTGACCAATGTCGGAACTTGTAGTTCTGGGAATTGAGTCGCAAACAGCTTTTCATTACAGTCACGCAGGCTTTGCGGCTTGTTGATGATCCATGCGCCTTCGCGTTCAGCTTGCTCTAAAATATATGTGGTATAAACGAAATTCATGTCAAAAGGCGGGTCTTTACGCATGAGAATGACATCATAATCAGCTAAGGATTCTTTGCGTTTTTCGCCCAATTCGTAATAATGGTTATAATCTTCAAAGACTTTGAGCGATGCAATCAGACCAAATGCCTTGCCCTGATCAATATATAAGTCTTGCTGTAATGCATAGCCCAAGGTATGCCCACGACGGCTTGCCGCCCATAACATCGCCATGGTTGAGTCTTTTTTCAAATTGACACTTTCGATGGGATCCATCACAACAAGTACGCGCATATTTCGGTGCTCTTTTGAAGAATTGAATAAGCAAAAGTATAGCGGAGTTTGGCTTTGGTTTTGCTGCAATTTTCGTAACGCTTTATCCACGATCATCATGCACTTAGGAGTATGCGATGCAACAAGCGATTATTGATTTTCATTTAGATGAAGAAAATGATTGGGTCGCAGATTTGGCCTGCGGTCATGGGCAGCATGTGCGGCATAATCCACCGTGGCAAAACCGCCCGTGGGTAATCACAGAGCAAGGGCGCAAGGAAAAGTTGGGGGTGATGCTGGAGTGTAAGAAGTGTGAGGAGGAGACTGAGTGAATACGCTTAGATACTCAGTGTTATTCATACCCCAAATGTCTCCTTTTAAGTCGTGCGTGTATAGCATTCTTCGCTGCCATTAAAGGGCGATCTGGTCTCATCCATGGAACTCGAGAACTTGTGGTGCATCGCACTATGTTGTCGTGTATGACGTTAAAGATTCTGTTCGTATTTTAAGAATTTTGCATACATCACAACAGTAGGGTTAGGTTGATGTATTTACGCACTCCTGAAAACCAATACAACAAAGATCACTGGTAACTAGCGATCTGTTCAATCGCCAACTCATAAGAACTTTCAAACTGATATTTCAGCGTTTTATCTTGAGTAGAATGAATAAAATCTTCCATTTTTTGTCTATATTCTTCATGTCCTGCCTTATACATCGCGAGTAAGTACCCCCACTCACCATATAAATATTCAGAGTCATTTTTAGGAGTGACTTTCAATGTCTTTTCCAGCAATGACGCTACTTGGGCATAACATTTTTCATATTCATTTTTAGGCTTTTTAGCGTAATAGCTCAACTCACATTGAGTCAGTAAACGTGCTTCGCTAAACCTAGTTTTTAACATTTTACTATTTAAATCATAAGCTTCTTTATACATGGCTGTGGCTAAGTAAATCTGCATTTGCAACTTTTCTCGCTCGGAATCATTCTTAATTTTGTTTATTTCAGACAAACTATCTTTCATTACCTTATTCGCATGTTCTCTTTCCCTAAAATTCAAATTATGAATCGTATCTTTATATTTTTTTATAATAGATTGATCTTCTGCAGAAAGACTCTGGGCAGCTTCACTATCTTGAGTGAGTTCAACTTCACCATGATGTGTATTATGTCCATTAGATGAGCAGGCAGTGCTTCCGAATATCAAGAAGGCTGTTAAAAAAATAAGAAAATTCTTCATCTAACTTCCCTTGCTGCGGAATTTAAAGTAAAGCTGTGGGTTGTAAAACTGGGTATCGGGGTAACAACTCCACCGCTAAACGTCAATACATATCCAAGATCTAATTCAACCCTCAATAGGAGTAAATCAGGCTCAGGCAAGGTAATGTTACAGAAACCTACTGGTTCTTTTCCTCGCTCAATACTCCAAACCCCACCATCAGACTTCAATTCTTGTATTTTTAATAATTCAGATTTTCTATTTTTTTCTTTATAGAGTCTTAGAGTTGCATAAGGAGTGATTTTATTTGCATCATGTTTTACAACTGGCGGGTGATATGAAACTGTTATAAACAGATTCTTTTTCTTTAAAATAGATGTAACGATAAAATCACATGCTCCTGAAACTATTTGTAAAACACTCCCAAATAGCCCTTTTTTATCTTCATCGTATGGAGGAATTCCTGTTTTAAATTTTACATAATCGGTTTTATTAAACTCAATATAATAGTTCTCATACTTCCTCTTATTTGTAAAACTATTTATTAAATTCTGTTGAGCACTTATAGGCAGAGTTTGCTCAGTTTGAGGATTAGAAACTATATGATAATTAGCATTACTCCCACCAACAACATGCGACTGTTGCGGCTGAATAATAGCACCGCATGTTAATTTATCCCCGACATAAGCAACTGGCTTACCATCAAAGATAATATGGTCATGGCTTTTAATCACTGAAGACCAACATTTACATCTTGGACAGAAATGCCCATCGCCCGCTCTAACAAAAGAATTGCCCATTTGAGAATTTCTTATCTGAGTAGCTAGAATACGACCACCATGATTAGTTGGTGCATTATGAATAGCAAAACCTCTCATAATCTTAATCCTTATAGTTTAGTCATGACTAAGAGAGTTCTGAAATGTTAATTGATCTTTAAAAATGCATATTGCCACCGAATTGTTAAAAGTATCAATAATTTCATCGCCATTCTTTAATTGACTACTGACCAATAGAGCAGTGATACCTTCAACAACTTTTAAGATTTGCTCAATCTCTTTTGAGAACATCTGTTGTTCTAGTGTTTTGATAAATAATTTGTATAACGAAGTTGATCTTGTCATTTTTGAGTTCGTATATGTTTTTATTATATAATGTGAAGTATAACAAACTTTAAAATTAGTAAAAAATCATAGTACTTTTCTCATATTAAATTTTAATGTGATTTAAAAATACAAAATTTGTCTCACCCCTCAGTCGGGCTTTTTTATTATTTATTACATTTCATTATATTATTAAAAATCAAACTGAATAAAAGCGAAAAGGAAGCTCTCGCTTCCTTCTCCAAAACAACTTAAATCCCATACTTCACACGGTACGCTTCCATTTTCGCCAAGGCATCTTTTTCACCTTTAGCATCCAAATAATTCATTAAATCTTTCATGGTAATTAAAGCATGCACAGGAATTTCCAACTCTTTTTGCACTTCCTGAATAGCAGACAAATCGCCCTGACCTTTTTCTTGACGGTCTAAAGCCACCAATACGCCCGCAATTTGTGCGCCTGCATTTTTCAAAATAGTCACCACTTCACGAATAGCCGTACCCGCAGTAATCACATCATCAATAATCCAAACTTTTTTGCCCTCAACCGCAGCACCCACCAACACACCGCCTTCGCCATGATCTTTGGCTTCTTTACGGTTAAACCCCCACGGCACACTTACGCCATGATTTTGCGATAAAGCCACTGCTGTAGCTGCCACAAATGGAATACCTTTATAGGCAGGCCCGAAAATAACATCTACATTTTTGCATTGCATGAGTTGATCTGCATAGCCCGAAGCCAATAGCGATAAAGCTTCGCCATCATTCAACAAACCTGCGTTAAAAAAATAAGGACTCACACGACCCGATTTTAAAGTAAACTCACCAAATTTAAGCACACCACGTGATAAGGCGAGTTCGATAAAAGCTTGCGGGTTAAATTGAGCTGGCGATGTCATGAGGTGCTCCAAATTAATACATTGAGGTAAGACCTGAGCATGATACCAAAGAGTAGCTATCCGAGTGATCAAAAAATTCTTCGAGTGGTTTCAATTAACGTCAATGGGTTGCGTTCATCGGTAAGCAAAGGCTTACTCGAATGGTTGGAAAAGTCTGAAGCAGACGTGATTTGCATGCAGGAAAGCCGCATCACACACGCCCAATGGACCGATAAATTTAAGCCTGAAGGCTGGCACACGCATCTTTTCCCTGCAGAACGTGCAGGTTACGCAGGAACAGCCATTTATAGCCGTTTGCCCTTTGTTTCTGTGCAAAATGGTTTAGGCTTTGAATTGGCCGATTCTCAGGGTCGCTTTATCAGTGCTGAATTTGATGTAGGACTGGATCACCCAATTTACATCTGTTCACTGTATTTGCCTTCTGGCTCTTCGGGTGAAGAAGCGCAAATGCGGAAAGATCACTTTTTAGAAGAGTATCAAAAAATTCTAAAACAGTGGCGTGAAGACAATAAATCGATCATTGTCTGTGGCGATTACAACATTGTGCATAAGCGCATTGATATTAAAAACTGGTCAGGTAACCAAAAGTCTTCAGGTTGCTTACCGCATGAACGTGCATGGTTAGATCATATTTATAATGACTTGGGCTATGTCGATACCTTCCGTGAAGTACGCCATGAAGCAGAGTTGTATTCTTGGTGGTCAAATCGCGGGCAAGCCCGTGCCAAGAACGTTGGTTGGCGGATTGATTATCATGCCTGTTCACCCGACTGGAAAGCACGCACTGTCAATGCTTGGGTGTATAAAGAAGAATGGTTTAGTGACCATGCTCCCGTGATTATTGATTATAAGATCTAATATTCACACAAATTTCACAGCCTACACGAGTGAACAGTTGTTCACTAAACTGAGGTTCAATTCGCACATAATCTGTCGACTTTGTGTATTTATCTTCAAGTCGATTCAGCGCATTATTGCATCACGGCAAAGGGACAGTCAGGATGACACAAAAGGATTGGAAGCCGAAGGATGGAAAATAAACTAACTGGTTTTGGTTAGTTTCAAGGATGTAACAATGGACGTTAAAATGAGACCCGCATAATCAGGATGATTAAATGCGGGTTTTCTCTTTTTATCATCTTATTTTCTGTTTTGCGCTGTTACTGTTGTTCTTCACTGTATTTTTTATTTTCACTAGAGTTTGTTCTTATCAAGTTTTTCATTTTTTTCTGTTTATGCGTCCCATTTTAGAGCGATCAAGTGTCAATTTGGTGACATCGGTATGACGTATTGATGACACATACCATTTAAACAGCCAATCATTGTTCACTGCAAGTTTCTAGCACTTAGCGCTGTTTTGGGCTAGGCTATAGCCAGTTTGATGATATTAACGTGAAAAAAATATGTTAAAAATTTATGGGATTAAGAACTGCAATTCAATGAAAAAAGCCTTCGATTTACTCAATGAATTGGGGCTAAGTTATGAGTTTCACGATTATAAAAAACAAGGGATCGATGCCGACACTGTCAAAAGTTGGTTAGATGCGCTTGGGCAAGATGTAGTACTGAATAAAAAAGGCACCACTTGGCGCAAACTCAGCGAAGCAGAACAGCAAGCTGCTTTGGCCAGTGAAGCCAACTTAATTGAAGCACTTTGCACTCACACCAGTTTAATTAAACGTCCTGTCTTAAACACTGAATCAGGCTTTATTGCGGGTTTTGATGAAACGGCTTATCGTGCTTTAGGTTAAATTTAAAAAATACCAATAAAAAACCTGCTCACATGGAGCAGGTTTTTTTATATCCTGTGCAATATGATTTCAACTGCACAGGTGGAATACATGCTTAGTTCGCACGAATCCATGTTTGGTTACGACCCAATGCCGCTACACCAATGAAACCACGCAATTCCAGTTTCTTACCACCATCGGCAAGTTTACCTTTTAGCTTGTAGGTTTTACCTGTTTGCGGGTCAAGAATTGAACCACCATCGTAGCTCGTGCCGCCTGTATTTTTCAGACCGCGAACAATGGTCAAACCTTTGAGTGATTTGTTGTGATACGGACCTTCACATTTTGTACAGGCATTTTCTTCACCAGGCGTTAAAATTGACTGAATGCTTGCGGTTAAAGTTCCATTTTTTTGCTCAGTAAATCTTACCGTGGCTTTGGGTTGTTTGGTTTTGTCGTCAATTGTTTTCCAAACTGTGCCGTTAAGCGGATCTGCAGCATTGGCCAAAGCGCTTAAACCTAACAGCCCGAATGCAAGTGCAATTTTTTTCATTGTTTTGTTTCCCTGGTCTACTATCAGACAACTTTATTATTAAAAAGTCACAACAAATTTGCAATTTTTGAATGTGACCGTTTAGTGTACCCTTGTAA
Source organism: Acinetobacter sp. SwsAc5 (assembly GCF_013391485.1). Taxonomy (NCBI): domain Bacteria; kingdom Pseudomonadati; phylum Pseudomonadota; class Gammaproteobacteria; order Moraxellales; family Moraxellaceae; genus Acinetobacter; species Acinetobacter sp. SwsAc5. The sequence goes on along the minus strand of NZ_JACAXD010000011.1, from coordinate 91,864 downwards.
ATTATGTTGGTAAATACACAAATATCCGATCAAATAAAGAACAAGATGGAAAAATCATGAAGATTAACCCCATGTGGAAACAAATTATTACAGAGCAGTTTTTAAAAACCACCATTCGCAAACCAAGCCAATTTAATTTACCCCCCAATTCTGTACGTTTTGCACTAGAACAAATGTGCCGTTTATTTCCCATGCAAAAGTCGGTGCAGGTACGCGCGCTGCGTTTAGCAGGTCTGCATGCCGAAGAATTAAAACCACAGAATGCTGCAACACAGCTCATTTTTCATATTCATGGCGGGGCTTTTTTTCTGGGTTCGTTAAATACCCATCGAGCATTTTTGAGTCAAGTTGCGGCACGCACCCAAATGCAAGTGATTCATGTCGATTATCCGCTTGCACCTGAGCATCCTTTTCCACATGCTTTGGAAGCCGTGTTTGATGTCTATCAAAGTCTGTTGGCGCAAGGTATACACGCCAAAGATATTATTTTGTCAGGAGATTCTTGCGGTGCAAATTTAGCGTTGGCGCTAGCTTTAAAAATACGTGATGAGCAATTGCCGCAAGTGAGTGGCTTAATGCTGCTGTCACCATTTTTAGATTTAACCCTCACCAGTGAATCCTTGCGTTATAACAGCAAGCATGATGCCCTGCTGTCAATTGAAACGCTGGAAACAGGCATTGATTACTATGTACCGCCTGAACTTGATCGGGCAGACCCGCAAATTTCGCCATTGTTTGATGATTTACATGAATTACCACCAGTTTTAGTACAAATTGGCTCTAAAGAAATTTTGCTGGATGATGCAACACGTTTTAAAGAAAAAGCCGAACAGGCAGGCGTAGAAGTGCATTACAAACTCTACACGGGTATGTGGCACAATTTTCAAATGTTTTCACCGTGGTTTGAAGAAGCCAAACGTGCATTGGCTGCATATTCCTGTATAAACATACCACCTATTCTTGTTCCCACCATACCAGTCATTCCTGTTCGTGCTATACCACTTTAATTAAACGAATAAAGGGTGGAGCTAAACACCAATATTGACTATTAAATTAAATATTTTCTACACTAATCCGAATATCTATTAAAAAGACTAAAGCATTTGATCACTAACAATACAACCATTGTTTAAAGCAATAATACGATCAACCGATGAAATCGTCTCTGGGCGATGAGCAATAATGATTCGGGTGATATTGAGTGACTTAATCATATCGTTAATTTCTTTCTCTTTTATGATGTCTAGATGACTTGTTGCCTCATCTAAAAATAGAATCTTAGGCTTTCTATACAATGCTCTTGCCAATAATATTCTTTGCTTTTGTCCTCCAGACAAAATATTACCCATATCACCGACTAATGTCTGATATCCCATAGGCATCGCCATAATTTCATCGTGTACAGATGCCATTTTTGCACATTGTTCTACCCAATCTTGCTGAACACCATCATCAAAGAAACTAATATTTTCTAGAATAGAGCCCGCAAATAAAACATCATCTTGGGCAACATAGGCAATAAAATGTCTGAGTTTATTAGCACCAAGGTTCTTTATGCTTTGCCCACCAATTTTGATTTCACCATGCTCAGGAGTTAAATTACCTAAGAGCAAATTCATAAGTGTGGTTTTACCACAACCTGTAGGGCCTACAATGGCTACAGATTGTCCTTCTGGAATATTAAAGTTAATGCCATGAATGATCCAAGACTCATCTTCTGAATACCTGAATTTGAGCGATTTAACATCTATCTCTGTTTTTTGTAGTTCTGACGATTCAGGTACAAATAAATAGCTATCTGTTTTTTCTTGATCGGTAAGGACGATGTCCGCTAGACGTTCACCATGTAGACTGAGCATCTTTACTTCAACATACTTATCAATTAAAGAGCTAACTCGACCACCGAATTGGTTTTTATAGGCAAGAAAGGCCATTAATATACCAACAGTAAACTCACCCTCAATGACTAGAGTTGCACCCAGCCATACAATGATAATATTCTGCAATCCAAACAGTAATGTATTTACAAACCCAAACATGATGTTAAGTTTTTGTGTCGTCAATCCTGCATTAATTTGGTTTACGAATAGCGTTAGCCACGTGGCTTGTCGATAGTCCTGTTTTTCGAATTGTTTAATGGTCTTTATGCCACGCATAGTTTCCATAAAATGAGTGCTTTGCTTTGCAGCATGGACAATCTGATCTTCCGTTGCTCGCCTTAAAGGGTAATACCAGATCCAACGAATGACTGCATACAACAGCATGGTGATCACTGCGATCCATGCCAATTTTGCACTATATACGAACATTAAAATTAATGTGAAAATCGTCATTAAACCATCGAGAATGGCTGTAATAAATGATGTTGTTAATGTTCTTTGAATTGCATCAATCGAACCAAATCTGGAAATAATATCTCCTAAATGACGTTTCTGAAAAAAATTGGTCGGTAAGTTAACCAGATGATGAAAAATATTGGCTTTCCATTGTACATTCAATGTAGTTGCCATATGCATGACCACCCATGCTTGCAACAAGCTAATTAAGCTACTCAACAACATCAACAGACCAAAACCAAGTGCCAAGGTCGTGAGCAAGTTTAGATCAGCGGAAACAATCGCATGGTCAATCACCCATTGCATAAAGAATGGACTGACGAGAGAGAATACTTCTAGGACTAAAGCAAGAATAAGAATTTGCCCTAAAGATTTCCACAAGCCTCTAATTTCACCAAATAATTTAAAAATACGAATACTTGTTTTATCTTTTTTTTCTTCAAAATTAGAATCAGGCCATAATTCTAAAGCAATGCCTGTAAAATGGGATGAAGCCTGATCATAGGTGAATACTCTTTCTCCGAAAGCTGGATCAACAATCGTTATTTTTGTTGCCGATACATTCTTGAGAACCACAAAGTGGTTTAAATCCCAATGTAAAATACATGGTAGTCTTAATTGATTTAATTCATCCAATTCAAGTTTTAAAGGGCGGGTCGTGAGGTGCAGCTTATTGGCAATCTTAACCAAAGTTGTAAGCGTTGCCCCTTTTTGGGATATAGGATGCTTCTGTCTTAATGTTAAAAGATCTGATTCATAACCATAATAGCCTGCAATTATTGCAAGGCACGCTAGTCCACATTCTGACGATTCTGTTTGTAATATTACAGGAACTTTTCGACCAAGACCTAAAGATAAACGATCAAGATAACGCATGGACTATAGTTTTCCTGTAATACTAAATAATGGTTCTAAAACCCACTCATACAATTTACGCTTTTCATGCATGATATCGCCTTCAAGGGTCATTCCCACCTGTAAAGGCATATCCTTACCATAAGCTTTCACCATCTGTTTATCGAGTTTTGCTCTTACCAAATACACAGGTTCATTATTAAGCTGTTCTTGTGGTGAGATAATTCCGATCGTTTGTAAATCCTGACTTGCCAATGCCGTTTTTGCTACAGATAAAACTTGTGCTTTTGCATGACCAAATTTTTGATAGGGGTATGCTTGATAACGTAGTAAAACCTGATCCCCCTCTTTAACAAAACCAATGGCGCGACTCGGCACATAAAGCTGTGCAATCAATGCTGTGTTTTCAGGAAGAACCGTCAATAAAGGCTTAGATAAATCAACAAACTGTCCAACTTCAGCATTAATGGTACCTATAACGCCTGATGAATTCGCCTGTATGGCAATATGCTGCCTAGATTGCATTTCGATTAATTCTTGCGTATTGGTCGATAACAACCGCTCCAACTGCTCAATTTGGTTATTTTGTCTATTTTCTAATCCTGACAAGCTAATTTGCTGCTCTGTGAGCTGTTTTTCTAATGATACTTTTTCACGTTGTAATGACTCATATTGAGCCAACTGATCCAGATAATCTATTTTTCTTGCTTCAAACTCTTCATGAGAAATTGCATTTTCATGAAGTATATTGCCATACCGCTGTTGATTTTTTTTAGCTAGATTGACACGTTCCCGCTGATTAGCAATTAAATTTTCAACCTTAATCAAAGTCCCATTCAGCAAACCAATCTGATTATTGATTGTTCGCTTCTCATCTTGGTGAATAAAGCGCATTCGAGTGATTTCATTTCGTATGGATTGCTCTTTTAATTGCGTTTGCTTCGCTAAAGCATCGGCAATACTACCTTGTTCACCATAACTGGCGGTTGAAATTGTAAAAAGAACATCGCCTTTTTTAACTGTTTGTCCTTCGTGCACATTCTTTTTAAGAACCGTACCTGACTGTGTTGTATAAACCTGTATCAGCCCTGATTGCGGAATCAATTGTCCTTGGACTGTACTACGTTTGGTATAGCTCCCCCATATTGCAAAAGCGATAATCACTAAAGCAATGCATAAGGCACAGATTGTTAAATAGGTAAAACTAAATGGACGGGATAGAATGATAGTTCCCGTCCATTTAACCTGTTTGGCATCAAGTGCTTCTTTTCGAAATAAATTAGAGCTCATTTATAATTTTACATTACCAGCTCAATTACATTTTCTACGGATAATTGAAAAAGAAGTTTGTTTATTTTTTCTGGAGGATGTTCTAAAAAGTTACTCAAAATATCTTCTACGCGCGAATAGGGGTGATTAAATAAATATTGAATTAAGCTTAAACTCGTACCATCGACATTAATTTTATTGCCATTAATGATAACAAAGCCTTCATCAAAGTAATGCAATAAGTTGGCATTCAAATATAGCTTTTGGTTGCTATCCAATTGACTTACTTTACCATTACCCAATACATCTAGTGATAACATGGATGGTACTGATTGCTCTGCTAGGTGGTGCATCATAAAACTTTGATAACAGTTTTTGTCTTTGATAATTTCCATAACTTGCTGACTAATACTGTTGATCATCTCTGCATCATTTTGAAAATTAGTAAAATTCTTACGGCAGTCTAGAATACCTGGCATAACATTCTGCAACCAGCGCATATACTCAAATCCTGTCGGTGCAAATGTTGCAACAGCTAAATGAAAGGTTTCTTCATCTAAAGGTAATGGATCATGCCACCAGCCACGAGGTATATATAAAATATCTCCAGCTTCTAAAATTACATCCATGTAGATTTCTTCTGGTTCTTTTATATCTGGAAAATTCTTGGTTTGTTGCATATATAAAGGAAATTCAAAATTAGGCTTTCTTAATATCCAACGTTTCCGTCCTAATAATTGAACAGCATAAACATCTCTAGTATCCCAATGACTTTTATAGGATGATTTAGAACTAAATGCCGCATAACTACCTGTAAGTGTACGAGCCTCTGCGAAGCTACCAATTTGCTTACTAATCTGATCAACGAAGGGTTCATTTTTAATCCGATTACGGACTAGGGTTGCACCATTTCTAAGATACTCATAGAAGACTGAAGTAATACAGCGGTATTCTGTTACCCCCAAAAAGTCATATGATTCTACATATTCTTTTTTAGGTACTTCATAGCCATTCATTAATTTAAAGTCACGATGTGAAATATCACCACGACTATAAAGCTCATTAACTTCTTTCCAAGAAAATTTGGTGGAATCAATTGCATTTTTAAATAGAAAAGGTTTTTGGTATAAAAAATCGTTTTTAAAAGTGTCTTTATCAAGAGAAAAATTTAGCAGCATAACAACCTAGCTATAAATAAAATTGGCTGATTATATCAGCCAATTAAATAAATTTGTAGAATATCAAATTTTTAATAATCGCTACCGTCTTCACAGTAGTCATTACCACTTTTATCGCCTGTGACACTCTCTTTTAAGGCACCCGCAGCCGCACCAAAATTTGCGGCGTGTGCTGTATTTGCAGCGGTAGCTCCAGCTCTAATTGCTTTAATGCTATTTCCTGCAATTCCACCTAAAGCACCAGCAGCAGTATTAATTGCCAACTCTCCCCAAGAAAACTCTTTTCCCCCTATAACCTCTCCCGCATATGTGGCTGCACCAACAATAGCTCCAGCTACATGTAAAGGAACGGTCGCACCTGACACTATTTCCATTTCCTCTAAAGTAATTTCTCTCAAGGTAATCTCCTCTCACTATTCCATTTAATAAATTTCATCAAAAGGAATACCAGTATAAATACTGATACTCCTCTAAAAATATATGAGTAAATACTGTTTTCTAAATCATATCTAATAGCGAACTTTGAAAAAATATAATTCATGAATACGTAGATAAATAAAATAATTAACAATATCATTGCTTTAATTAAATATTTTTTTAGCAAAATCTTCACCAAACGATTGATAATTGCGAAAATAAATTTACCAATACAACTATATACTGTCAACACCTTTTCAACAGTTACTATTTTAAAGAACAATTTAAAAAGCACTTAAATTTATTATTTTTACCTATCAAGATTACGGATTCGTATCTTTAACTCCTTCACTGGCAACATGAACAGTAGACAACCAATCAGACCATAGACCTTCATATAATTGTATAGTATGGGTACTTGGCTGTTTTCTCCAAATTTCCTCCCACCAGTAAGATGGTTGGGTGTGGCGAAGAATAGCTAAAGGGTGCATGTATAATTTACGAAGTTCATTAAATTTTTCTTTCTTCATTAAATAACTATGCACTGAATTACGATGAGGACTATTGTAAAGATGAGCCCATAAACTCGCAAAATTTTGCAGCATTCTTCGTCCGCCATCTCCAATTTCCGTAGAAATATGAGCACGTGTTTCTAGCACATCAACTTTCTCATCTTTATATTCTCGGATAATTACTAACTCGCCTTCAGGGGAGATATTCCTTACAAAGTGAATCTTTTTAACTTTGCTCATAAAAATTTCATGGTCAGAGATTCCTTCCGTTTGAAATAGCTCAGGAATATCTTGCTCTGGTAAACCTGAAGCATCAAATGAAGAATGTGGTGTTGGATAACCATCTCCATGCACCAACCAATCTTGCTCAACCCCTAAGAATTCAGCAATTTTTCTGAGCTCAACAAATGTAGGTTCCTGTTTGCCTTGTACCCAATCCAAAAAGATTTCTGCTGTTTCATACTCAAGCTGTTCTGCGATATGAGAATATTTTAACTCTCGAAAGTTATTGAAATTTGCCCATTGAATAGAATGAACTAATCTATCTGATAATTCTTTTTTACGATCTAAAAGTTGGTAAGGGCTTAATGCCATACTCCCATTTTCTGTGTCCAACTTTTTAAAATTAAAGCTATTTTCAAGACGTGCTACGATTTCTGAATTCATTGACCGCTTAGCATCTTGTGCCTCAGCTTCGATTCTTTGTTTCAATTCAGTTGGTAATCTTAGTTTTACTTGCGAATCACTTAATAGACTCATAGAACATGGACCTTATATATTGATATATAAACCACATTGGTTTAATATAATTAAACCAATGTGGTCCAAAGAGGTTTCTATGAACCCCAATACTCATGAACTCGCCCAACTTAAAATTCGTATTCCTGCCAATTTAAGAAAGCAATTGCAGGAAGAATCTATTGCTCAACAAAGGTCCATGAATGCTCAAATTAACTTTATTTTAAAGCAATTTTTGCAAATTCCTAGCAATGTACAACAGATGAAAGATAACTAAAATACGGCAGAAATAATAGAGACTCATGCGGGTACATGAGTCTCTAAAGTTGTCTTAATTTTGCGGTCAAGACAACTTCATTGTATTGAACATCGATTGATTTATCAATGTTCAAGCGGTTCTTTCTGCCTCTTTTAAACCAAAGAGGTCCAATCCTATGCGTATTGAAACAGATAAAATTAGGCAAATTGTTCGGCTCCTTAATCTTGGGTATAGCCAAAGATCAATAGCAATGCAGGTTCAGGCGAACCGTAGTTCTGTAAAAACCATTTTCGATAAATTAAAACTTTTCCCTATTGATAATAGTGAACTTAATTTATTCACCAATTTAGAATTGTTGGATTATTTTGAGATTTCCCGTATTTGCTCTTACCCAACACGGAAAATCTACCCTGATTTTGAATATATTAATCAAGAACTCAAAAAACGGGATATGACACTGGAATTGCTTTGGCAAGAGTATATTACTCAATTTAAAGAAGGCCTTTCATATTCTCGTTTTTGCCATGTATTTAATCGTTTTCGCAATAAAAAACATGCTTCAATGCGCCAAACGTTTAAAAGTGGTGAAGCGTTGCTTGTTGATTTCTGTGGTAGGACTATGGAGATTACATCTCCAGTAGATGGATCAAAAAGTTATGCTCAAGTCTTTGTGGGTGTTCTAGGGGCCTCTGCGTATACATTTGCTTATGCTGTGCCAAGTCAAAGGGTGGAACATTGGCTTGAATGTTTTATCAAAACTTTTGATCATATTGGTGGTGTTCCTGCAACCGTGATCACAGACAATCTCAAATCAGCAGTCATTAAAAACAACAAGTCAGGTTTGATATTCCAAAAGGATTTTGAAGACTTTGCGGCACATTATGACTTTGCAATTATTCCAACTCGTCCTCGTCATCCTAAAGATAAAGGTCTAGCTGAAGTGAGTGTTCAAATTGTGCAACGTGCTGTACTTGCTTCATTACGAAATCAAAAATTCTTTTCTATTGAAGAATTAAACGAAGCCATTAAGGAAAAAATGGATATTATCAATCGAAAAACAACTCGGCGTTTTACGATTAGTCGTTATGAGCAGTTTTTGGCGTTGGATAGCAAAGATATTTCACCATTACCACTTTATCCTTATGAGCTTTGTTCATGGAAAAGGCATGTACGGGTGAGTGAATTCTATCGAGTTGAATATGATGGGAATCAATATTCAGTTCCTTATACCCATATACATTTGCATGTCGATCTCAAAGTTACCCAATCAGCAATACACGTTTTTTATGAACGTGAAAAAATTGCGGAACATGCAATTAGTCACGGTATTCGTCAAGATATATGTCTTGATGAACATATGTCACCTGCGCATCGTACCCAAAAAGGCTTATCAAAAGATGAAATTATTTATTGGGCAAATCGGGCTGGTCCAAATACTTCACAGTATGTATGCCATATTTTAAATCAAAAAGGCGATCTCGCTAGAAATATTAAATCATTGAACAAACTGAGAAAGTGGGTAGTTGACAATCAAAAGTCCCATTGTCTTGAAGATGCTTGTGATTTTGCATCACAACGACAAATTTATGCCGTGGATCGACTACAACGAATCATTGCAAACAGTGCTTATCAAATCCAGCAACAACCTGTATCAGACGCATTAAGTCATATACCCACACCACACCATAATATTCGTGGTGCAGATTACTATTTCCGCAATTCTGGAGCTGCTCATGCTTAAACAATCCGTGAAAGACAAATTAGAGCAACTTAAACTCAAAGGTTTCTTACGTACAGCAGAGACTTCTTTGGATCAAATGCTTACTCGAGGCACAAGTTTCGAAGAGTTTTTGGACTTCTGCCTAGAAGCCGAATTAAATGATCGGACAAACAGACGAATCGAAAGACTTTTTTCGATTGCAAAATTTCGTTATCCCACTGCACGATTAGAGCATATTGACTATGCTTCTGAACGAGAAATTAAAAAGGCAGATATTGCTCGCTATGCGAATTGTGAGTGGATTAGTGATTGCAGAGGGCTAATTATATCTGGGGCGACAGGTGTAGGAAAGTCATGGTTAGCCTGTGCCTTGGGTGCGGAAGCTTGCCATCGCAGCTATAGTGCTATGTATTTTAATGCAATAAGCCTATTCGATGAAATTAGCAGTGCAATAACATTAGGTGAAATCAAAGATTTTAAGAAAAAGGTATGTTCTACAAAACTACTTATTATTGATGACTTTGGATTGGGTGGTTTTACTCAGTCCTTAGCACCCTCATTTTTAGAAATTATTGATAAGCAATCACAGAATGGTGGGTTGCTCATTACTAGCCAAGTTCCTAAGAGGTTATGGTTTGAGCAATTTCAAGATCCGACGATTGCAGATGCAGTTATGGATCGCATTTTACATCGTTCATACGAGTTAGAAATTTCTGGTCGATCTTATAGGGAAAAAATCTACGCTCAATAATGGCAACTTTATTCAGTTAAGGGAGTAATGGCCTACACCATTCTCCCTATTATTTTGATTGTAGTGGTATGGTACGAACAGGAATGACTGGTATGATACGAACAGGAATGGGTGGTCGTTTTATCCAGTATTTTGCACATTGGCAGATTTAGCAGAGTTTGCACATCGGCAAGATCAGAGCTAAGTTCAACCATAACAAGGCTTTGCTAACCAACCCTTTTAGCCTATCCATCTATATAAAAAAAGCTCAGCACCCTCAAGGCACTGAGCTTTTTTTATTGAAATAGTGGGTTAAATCGCCTGAATTTTTTGCATCGCATTGGCAACAGCTTGGTCTTTAAATTCCGACATACTCACCCCTTCAGCGCGAATAATTTCTACATCATTCACCCCTGTAAAGTTGAAGATGGTTTTCAAGAAATCTTCCTGAAAATCGGCAGGGCTGTTATCACCATACACACCGCCACGGCTACTGGCGATATAGGCTTTTTTCTCACCCGCCAAGCCTACAGGCCCTTGCTCGGTATATTTAAAGGTTTTACCTGCCACGCTGATGCGATCAATCCATGCTTTTAAAGTTGAAGTCAAACCAAAGTTATACATGGCTGCACCCACCACCACGACATCGGCATCAATATATTGCTGGATGATTTTTTCACCCAAAGCCGCTTGTTCTGCATCCTGCCCCATTAAAATTTCGGCAGTTAAGTGCGGAATCGGCTGTTGTGCCAAATCTAAATAATCGACCTGTGCATTGCTATTTTTTGCAGTCAATTGTTGCACAATCGCTTGGCTTAACTGACGTGAAACTGAGTTTTCACCTAAAATACTCGAGTCGATGTGTAAAATTTTCATGGGGATGTTCCAATCTTGTATTCATTTAATAACGCTATTTTAATCGTGCAGCGTAAATAGAATAATTGGGAAAACTAAGACACTATGTTTTATTTTTGGAACAAAAAAGACCACTTTACCGCACAAAAACTTCCGCAGTATTTTTCCTAATCCTGCTTTTTCCAAGTCATTTTGCTGGTTTTTGATAAGGCTCTAAATAATTGACCCACATTGCTTCTTGTGATGCGGCGTGTACCCAAGCCCGCATAGCAGGATGCTGCATCACCCGCTGCATATAGTGTTGGCTGTTGGCACTTACAGGCAAGGCATAAGTCATAAAACGCGTCACCACAGGAGCATAAAACGCATCGGCAATGCTAAATTCACCACACAAGAAACCATCTGCTGCAGGACGTGCCGACCAAATGTGTTCAATGCGTGCCACATCCTGCCTTAAACCCGAATGTTCTTGCCATAATTTTGTACCCACTTCTGCTAAATTGGCGCGAATATTCATGCCACATAAACTGCGTAAATCGGTAAAACCACTGTGCATTTCTGCGCTGATGCTACGCGCCCAAGCGCGTTGCTGTACATCACGCGGCCAAAGTGCTTGTTCAGGATATTGCTCTGCCAAGTATTCACAAATGGCGAGAGAATCCCAAATCAACATGCCCTGATCTAACAAGGCAGGCACTTTACCATTGGGGTTAATTTCTAGGACACGTTGTTTAAAATCGCCCTCACCACGCTCGCATGGAAAGTTCAGTTGTATTTCTTCAAAAGCCAAATCAAACGCCTTCAGTACCAACCACGGGCGCATCGACCAGCTCGAATAATTTTTATTGGCAATATACAGCTGCATCATGGCGATGACTCCTGTGTGGTTTGAAGTTGCTGCAGTTGATTTAACAAGGTGCTTTCGTTAAACGCACCCGTTAAACGCAGACTGCGAATTTCTTGTTGTTGTGCATCCAAAAATAAAAAGGTAGGTGGCCCTAAAATTTCCCATTTATTCAGCAAAGCTTGATGACTGGCATCGTAATGGCTTAAATCGAGTTTAATTAAATAAAATTCTGCAAGTGCCTGTTTTACAGTGGAAGATGTCAATACCTGTTGCTCAATCGGACGGCACGCCACACACCAATCGGCATAGACATCTATAATCATGCGCTGATTTTTCGGAGCTTGGGCAAGTAACTGTTGTAATTCCGTTGCAGTCGTTGCACGGTGCCATTCTAAAACCGCATCGTTTTCCTGCGGCCAAAAACGCTGGCTGTGTTGATATTGGTTATAAATCAGATACGGCACCACCACCAATAACGCACTCAGATACATCGCCCGCAGCGCACCATGATAGCCACTCAAACGATGCAACACATAGCCGACAAAACCCAGTCCAAGTGCCAAACTAAGCCATTGCATCCATGCTTCACCCAATAACGGACGAATGAAATACAACGCCAATGCCAACATAATAAAGGCAAACAGCACTTTGACTTGATGCATCCACAAACCTGCGCGTGGTAAAGCTTTTGCCCCAAGCACACTGGCCAATAATAACGGCGTACCCATACCAAAACCGAGCGTAAATAACAGCAACGCCCCCTGCATCTGACTTTGGGTTTGTGAAATAAACAATAACGCCCCTGCCAGTGGTGCAGTCATACACGGGCCGACCAAAAGTGCCGACAACATGCCCATGAGTGCAGCACCTGCCAAATTGCCGCCTTTTTGCATAGATTGCGCCTGATCGAGTCGATTGACCCAAGCACGTGGTAACTTGATTTCAAACAAACCAAATAGGTTTAAAGCAAACAGCACAAATAACAGACTAAATGCAATTAAGGTTACAGGCTGCTGCAACCAACGCTGAAAATTCAAACCTGCCGATGAGGCAATTAAACCCAACAGCGCATAGACTAAGGCCATGCTGCAGACAAAGACCAGTGCAATCATCCATGCTTTGATGCCTTTGTGTTCACGTACCAATAGGGAGGTCAAAATGGGCAACATCGGCAAAGAACACGGGGTAAAAGCCAGCAGCAGCCCCAATCCAAAAAATAATAGCAAGCCATAGGCCAACGAGCTTTGTGCCAGTTTTTCAGACCACTGCTGATCTTGTGCCGTTATAGGTTGTGCAGCTTCAGGGCTTGTCTGCAAATCAGTTGGAGAATTGGCAGGTGCAGTTGAAAATCCTTCACGAGTGGAACTACTTTGCCCAGCCCAAATACTTTTTTGTGATGCACTTTGATTTTCTAAAATGACCAAACCTGTGTTATCGGTCTGGAATTCTATACGCTGCGGTGGATAACAAATCCGATCTTGGGCGCACCCTTGCCAAGTCACTTGATAGTGCTGCGCAGCTTGGGTGGGAATTTTAAAACTCACCTGCCGATAATAAACTTGAGTGTGTCCATAATTTTCATCATAAACATCTTCTGCGGGAGGCAACTCTAAAGCCAGTATTTGCTGTCCATGCTCAACCTTAAATTGATGCTGATACAAATAATACTGTTCAGGCATGTTCCAACGCAGTTCAGCTTGTTGGGGATTGACCGATTCAACGCTAAACTGAAAGGCTTGTTCGGGTGAGAGTAAAGGTGCTTCTGCGTGTAGGCTTAGCGAACACAATAAAAGTAGACTTGCGAGCAGACAAGATAAGCCCCTATTCATATAGCGAAAAATATCAGCCATTAGATCAACAGCAGCTTGCCAAAAGGTCTGAAATAAGGACTGCTTCATGTTCTGCTCGCCTCGGCATGAACTTTATTAGGATGAAAACGAATCTGCAGCAAGCTTGATGAGTTTAGCCTGCTGCAACATACAACGTATTTTAAAGCTTTAAATGGTTTAAATGGCTTAGAACAAGAACGCCATACCTAAACCTGCATGGTAACTTTTATCTGCACCGTCTAAATCTACACCGACACTGGCATCCAGCTGAGTGCGTTCATTCAGTGCGTAAATCACCCCCGAAGTTAAGCCATATTCATTGTCCTGACTTTCTGCTTTACGATAGACCAATTCTGAAAAACCTGACCATTGATCGCTTAAACGATACTGAATATTGGGAATTGCTGTAACCGCCCAATCGCTATTTTGTACATCGTAACGCATGTTGATGCCTGTTTTTAACAGCTCACTGTATTGATAGCTGACTGCCGTACCCAAGCTATAAATATCATCTTCTTCGCTAAAGCCATCATTGCCTGTGGCAATTAGCGCTTGCAACAACACGGCCATAGAAAGTTTGTCATCATTTAAGTCAATGGCTTGTTTCAAACCAATGCTGACATCGCCCAAACCATCATCTTCAACCGATTGACCTGCAGTTTTGCTTTTGCTCCATGCAGGCCCTTGCCAGCCCAGCTGTAACTCTAAATCTTGCGCCAAACCTGTACGTAACAGCATGTCAGCATTAAGGCGAGTAGTTTTAACTTTTTCGCCCGAAGCATCGTTACTTTCTTGATAACTTGCACTTGGCAAAGCCTGTTCCCAAGCCAGTTTCCCTACAGGTGTAATACCCGTACTCATTCCTGCACCAGGACGATCAAACTCAAAATCTGCCGCGCTCACCTGCATGCTGATGCCTGCCGCCACGATTAACCCAACTGTTTTTAATGCTGACATATTTTTATCTCTGCTCTTAGGCCAATTCTTTGCTCATTTTTGCGCCATAACGACGCAACAATTCTAAAGTCTGCTGTTCTTCTAGCAAAGCATCCGACCACTGAATTTCATCAAAATCACAATCAAACAATAAATCACTAATTGAAGATAAAATCGTTAAACCATCTTCATCTTTGCTGTTCGGATCGACTTTTTCATCTAATAAACGCTGTACCGCAGGAACACATGCTGCAGAAGCCGCATCCCACAATGGGCCGTAAATTTCTTCGGCATCCCATAAATGCAAATTCACTTTGGCTTGAATCAAGGCCTCTAAAATATCTAAATGCACTTGCAAATCTTGCTGTTTTTGCTGCTCTGTGAGTGGCTGACCTGCTTCATATGCTTCGCAGACTTTTTCCCACCATTGAAATAAACCATCTGACCAGACTGAAATTACAGGGCCTTTTTCGGCATCCATAAAGTTAGGGTCTAAACCGTCTGCCAATAGGCGTTGCACTTGGGCAAGGTCTAATTCTTCTATTGCTTGCACCAAGACTTGTTGTTGCGCAGTTAACATGCAGAGAGCTCTCTTATTCAATGTTTAATTTAGAACTATTATGCCCAATAAAGCGACATTTGTATGAGATAAATGTCAGCAAATCGTGAATTTAGTGCATTGGCTGCATGCAAACACAAAAAAGCCCCGCAAAATTTGCGAGGCTCTTGGAATCTGTCTGATCCTTATTCGTCGTCGCCACCAACATCTGTATCTACAAATTCTGGGCGAGCACCACGAGGATTCTCATTTTTCTCAAACGCATGTTCTAGGCTGCGTTTTAAACGGTCAATCGCACCGTGAATGGCTGTATCAATATTATGACCACGATGATTCACAACCACTGGTTTTAAACCTGCTGGACGTGCTTCAATCATACAACGAATGTCGTCATCACCGCCTTTTTCACCATTTTCATCACTAAAATGCACTGAAAAATGGGTAATACGCTCACTGTGGCGTTGGAATTCATTATTCAGTTCTTCACGAACGTAACTAATTAATCGATCACTGTTTTGAATGTTTTTATCGGTACGGATTTCAATGTTCATGATTTCATCCTCTTGCGTTCGTTATTTCTGAATCTTGTTGTGCCAAAATCTTACACATAATTTTATATATATGTTTTGGCGTGTTTATAATGTGCTGTTTTTACAGCATAAAGTACATCTTCAACTTAGTTTGGAATCACTTCCTCCTACGTGAATGATGAACACTTTTAATTCTGCAGAACCGTGTCCCTATACCTTGAATATCGGGCCTATCTGAAAAATATGCAAGCAATATTTATAGAAAAGCAGCAAAAGAATAACCCTTTTATCACCAATTTCAGCTTAGATGCTCAATAAGCGATCAATTTGGATAGCACCATGTTGTTCAATCTATTGCCAATAAGAAACTTGATGCTTTTAAAGGGTTTAGTTACATCTGCAATATTCGCCTTTGCATTTTGACCATTGGTTTTAAATCGTTTAAAAAACACTCAACCCAAAAACTGATAAAAAACACCCAAAAATGACCCGTCAATAATCGAATTTTGCTTTATTTTTGCTAAAGAATCTGTATCCTTGAAACGCTTTTATTGGGGTCTATTTTTATGAAACTTACACATATTGCTGCGCTGTGCGCAATCTCCACTGCTGCAACTTTTACGCAAGCTGCACCGATTTGGCAAGATTTTAGCGTGACAGGTTTATACGGTGAAAATTACAAATCACCTTTTTTAACTGGCGATCAAGAGATTGAACAAAGCACTGTAACTTTTGAATACGCTGCTGGTTTTAAATATGGTGATTTTTTTGCCTTTGCTGACCGTTCAAACAATGATGTAGATGGCAATGACACTTACTTTGAAGTATCACCACGCTTAAGCTTAGGCGCTGTTTCTGGTCAAAAACTTGCCTTTGGTCCAATTAAAGATGTTTTAATTGCAACCACTTGGGAAGGTGGCGAAGGCTTTAACAATTACCTATACGGTATTGGTTTTGATCTTGAGCTTCCATATTTCAAATATGCGCAATTGAACTTCTACAAAGCAGATAATGATAAAGATATCTCTCAAGATGATTATCAAATGACGTTTGCTTACGGTCTTCCATTTAAAGTCGGTGCTGAAGACTTTTTAGTAGATGGTTTCCTTGATTGGTCTACTGCAGAAGATGACCACGCTAGCGAACTCAACTGGACTACACAATATAAATGGAATGCAGGCAAACACATTTCGCCAAATACACGTTTATATGTCGGTATCGAACACTCTGTTTGGAACAACAAATACGGTAATAAATCAGGCATCAATCAAAACGATGTCAGCGCATTGGTCAAATACCACTTCTAAGCTGTATTTTTCTCTGTTCAAAAAAGCAAGACTTCGGTCTTGCTTTTTTATTGGTCATTAAAATAGTTTCCAATAAATATGCATTGCTCATAATCACGCAACCCATTTGTACTTAGCTCAAAACTCCGCTACATTGAGTTAAATTTCAAATAAAAAGCACTGTGAAGCCCACATGCAAAAAACCGATTTCATTATTCTGCTGTTTTGTGCGATTGCTGCAATTTTGCATGGCATGAGCGGTTTTGGTTTTCCTATGCTCAGTACGGCTGCGGTGGCGATGTTATATCCACTCAGTACTGCGGTTGCTTTGGTTCTGATTCCCTGTTTGCTTCTCAATATCTACATGCTGCGGGGCGATGCCACACAATCTATATTCAGCAGTTTATATGGCTACTGCAAAAAATATTGGGGTTTAATCTTCAGTGCGCTGATTGGCAGCTATTTGGGCGTCAGTTTGCTGCTCATTCTGAACGAAGGTTATTTAAAATTGGCAATGGGCGTACTGATTTTATTGTACGTGGCCGATCAATTTCGACAACGTCCTTTGCAAATTTCTGCCTCACTCAAAAATATGCTGATTTTTGGTTTGCTGGCAGGTGTGATTGGTGGTGCGACCAATGCCATGGCACCATTTCTAATGATGTATTTACTCAGCACTCAACACAGCAAAACCGATATTGTGGTGATTAGCAACTTAAACTTTATTATTTCCAAACTCATTCAATTGGCAGTTTTATATCCAGTAATTCAACAGTTTAACCACACTCAATTACAAGTTTTAGCCCTGATTTGCCTAATTTCTGTGGCAATGGTTTATGTGGGCAGTCAGATTCGTAAAAATATTTCTCAGGCTGTATTTAAGCAGATTGTATTTACTTTACTGGGTCTTATGGCTATTTACGCAATTGCTCAAGGATTATCCATCATTTTAAAACAGCCTGCATTGATGGTATAAATCATTAAAATGTACATAACAAATGGAAAATTATTTAGATTTTTTTTGGCTTAAATAAATTTTTAAACCTATAATTAAAGCTAGCTTAAAAGACAGTCTATTCAGACTGCTTCGGTCGTTTGCATCGACCAATCTTCCCTCTTTTCTTTTAATTCCTTTTGACGGAGCGAACTTCTATGGAAAATAACCATATAGAAGTGCCAGCCAGTATTAAGCGAAAAGAACTGATCAAGACTTGGGCCATTGTTATTCTTGCGACCCTGCTCTCTTTCGGTTTGTATAACGTCTTACCCTATGATGAAAACGCCAATAAGGGTCTAAGTCTGTTGCTTTTTATTGGTATTTTATGGCTCACCGAAGCGGTACACATTACCATTACAGCACTGTTAGTACCTGTGCTTGCTGTGGCTTTAGGTATGCCACTTGAAAATGCCAGCAAAGAACTTGTACCAATTTCAACCAAGCAAGCATTAGCAACTTTTGCAGACCCTGTCATTTTCTTATTCTTTGGTGGTTTTGCCTTAGCAACTGCGCTGCATATCCAAAAACTGGATCGTAAAATTGCGATGTGGATTATTTCCATGTCGGGCGGTCACTTGGGGATTTCGGTTTTATCTATTTTTATTGTCACTGCTGCGTTGTCGATGTGGATTTCCAACACAGCCACGGCGGCGATGATGTTACCACTGGCATTGGGCTTGTTGTCACACCTCGATGCCACTAAAGAACGTAAAACCTTCATTTTCATTTTATTGGGGATTGCCTACTCTGCCAGTTTAGGTGGTTTGGGTACTTTGGTCGGTTCGCCGCCAAATGCCATTGCAGCCAAAGCTTTAGACTATGACTTTGCTGACTGGATGAAAATTGGTCTACCAATGGTGCTGATTTTACTACCAGCGATGTTGGTCAGCTTATATTTGGTATTGCGTCCAAATTTAAACCAGAAAATTCGTTTTGAAACTGAAGTCATTCCATGGACCAAAACCCGTATTGCAACCATGCTTTTATTCGTATGTACTGCAGTGGCATGGATTTTTGGTAAAAAACTTAGCGAAACCTTTGGTATTAGCCAACCCGATACATGGACTGCATTAGCTGCTGCATGTTTGGTGGTCATGCTAGGTACTGCCTCATGGAGGCAAGTGGCTGAAAATACCGATTGGGGCGTGTTATTACTGTTCGGTGGTGGTTTAACCCTCAGTGCGATCTTAAAAGATTCAGGCGCATCTTTGGTATTGGGTCAAACCCTTGCCAATACCTTTGGTGATACTTCGCCATTGGTAGTGATTTTTGCGGTGACCATCTTCATTATTTTCTTAACTGAATTTACCAGTAATACAGCGTCTGCTGCGTTATTGGTTCCTGTATTTGCTGCAATTGCAGACCAAATGGGTATTCCAAAAGAAATTTTAGTGGTGATTATTGGTATTGGTGCATCGTGTGCCTTTATGTTACCTGTGGCAACGCCACCAAATGCGATTGTATTTGGTACAGGTCAAATTAAACAAAGTGAAATGATGAGTGTGGGCATGGTGTTGAACGTCATGTGCGTATTTATTATTTCATTATTTGTATATTGGTTCTTTAGTTAAGGATCAATAAAAAATGGAGCACAAGATGCTCCATTTTTTCGCCTCAATTTTAGAATATTTTTAATCATCAAATCATTACCTAAATAAATTCGCTATACTCAGGACATAATAATTTAGACACAATGAGGAGGGTTAAATGGCTAAGTTTTTAAATACGAGCGCGACCAATTTTTTCTTAGAAGAACTGATAAAAAATGCCAAAGAAAGGTTAATTTTAATTAGCCCATATTTACGTTTAAATGACCGTATTAAAGAGTTACTTGAAGATAAAAACCGACTCAAAATAGATATTCGTATTGTCTATGGTAAAAGTGACTTGCATCCTGATGAAATAAAATGGATGCAAAAACTTGATTTTATTCGGCTGAGTTTCTGCAAAAACCTACACGCAAAATGCTATCTCAATGAGTCGGAATGTATTATTTCTAGCTTAAACCTTTATGAATTTAGCCAAATTAATAATAACGAAATGGGTATTCTGATTCATAAGTATGAAGATCAAGACGTATTTCAAGATGCTTATGAAGAGTCACAGCGGATTATCCGTATCAGTGATGAAGTCAGAATTAGCCTAGATGAAGTAAAAACAGAATCTATAAATGAATCTAACGATGATACTAGCGAGAATAATGTAGGAAAATTGACCTCTTCTAAACTTGCAGCAAAACATAAAATAAAAACGAATGAATTACTGGCTCATTTTACCGAGAAAGGCTTTTTGAATATCAATGATGCGGGAAAACACATTCTCACTCAACAAGGTAAAGACTTGGGTGCGGAATTCAAAACTAGCCAATATGGCGGTTATTTTATATGGCCTGAAAATATAGAATTATAAAAATAGGGTTATATTTCGATACTGTCACCATCCATCATCTTAATAAAATGATGGATGGTTTTTTATTCACTTTAGATCAACTTAAACGGCCAAATCAGCTAAATTACCTTTCTGCTCTAACCATACTTTACGGTCCGCAGAACGTTTTTTTGCCAACAGCTTATCCAGCAAACCTGCAGTGAAATGGCTGTCGTCTAAATCCAACTGCACCAAACGGCGTGTATTGGGGTCCATTGTGGTTTCACGCAACTGACTGGCATTCATCTCACCCAAACCTTTAAATCGGGTAATTTGCGGATTTTTGGTCTTGGCTTTTTTCAGGGTGTTTTCCAGCTCATCGTCATCTAACGCATAATGCACATCTTTACCGTCATCAATACGGAATAATGGCGGCATGGCCACATATAAGTGCCCATCTTCCACCAGACTTGGAAAATGCTTCACAAACAGAGCACATAACAAGGTCGCAATATGTAAACCGTCCGAGTCAGCATCGGCCAAAATACAAATTTTGCCATAACGCAATTCAGACAAGTCATCACTACCTGGATCAACCCCAATGGCAATTGCAATATCATGTACTTCCTGCGAGCCTAAAACCTCATCGGAAGAGACTTCCCACGTATTTAAAATTTTCCCACGAATCGGCATGATCGCCTGAAAGTTTTTATCGCGTGCTTGCTTGGCAGAACCACCTGCAGAGTCACCCTCTACAATAAATAGTTCCGATTCTTCACGGGTTTGCCCCACACAATCTGCCAGTTTACCGGGCAAGGCTGGGCCTGAAACGATTTTTTTACGTTCCACTTTTTTAGCCGCTTTTAAACGACGACCTGCTTTAGAAATTGCCATTTCTGCAAGTTGCATGGCAATGTCAGAGTTTTGGTTAAGCCACAAGGCAAAAGCATCTTTGGCAATATTTTGCATAATGCTGGCTGCTTCACGGCTAGATAAACGCTCTTTGGTCTGCCCAGAAAACTGCGGCTCTTGGAACTTTAACGATAAAATGTAGTTAACCCCATCCCAAACATCTTCGGCAGATAGCTTTAAATTGCGCGGCAATAAATTGCGTAATTCACAGAACTCACGTAAAGCATCGGTCACACCAGAACGTAGTCCATTGACATGCGTACCGCCTTGCGCAGTCGGAATCAAGTTGACATAACTTTCCTGAATTTGCTCGCCACCTTCTACGTTCCAACAAATTGCAAATTCTGCACTAGCACGTTCTGCCTCACCTGTCGCCACAAAAGCAGGAGCAGGTACAATCTCACGATCTTCCAGCTCATCCATCAAATAGTCGACTAGACCATTTTCAAACTGCCAGACAATTTTTTCATCGTTAATTTCATCAATGTAATGAATTTCTAAACCTGCAGCCAGTACCGCTTTGGCTTTTAAATTGTGCTTTAAGGCTTTTAGCGCAAATTTAGGTGAATCAAAATATTTAGCTTCAGGCCAGAAATGTACCAACGTACCCGAAGCACGTTTTGGCGCTTTGCCTTCCAAGACTTCTAAAGGTGCAGCGGCTTCGCCCTGATCAAAAGCCATTTTATACAGGTTGCCCTGACGCTGTACGGTCACTTCAACCCGACTGGACAAGGCATTCACTACAGAAATACCGACCCCGTGCAAACCACCCGAAAATTGGTAGTTGTCGGTGCTGAACTTACCGCCTGCATGCAGCTTGGTCAGAATAATTTCAATCCCGCTTTGCCCGTATTCTGGGTGAATATCGACAGGCATACCACGGCCATTGTCTTCTACCGACAAAGAGCCATCTTTATAGACTTTTACGGTAATTTTATTGGCATGCCCTGCAAGTGCTTCATCCACCGCATTATCAATAACTTCTTGCGCCAAATGGTTTGGACGTGTGGTGTCGGTATACATGCCCGGGCGACGACGTACTGGATCTAAACCAGATAAAACTTCAAGAGATTGAGCGGTATATTGAGACACGTTGTACTGTTTCCTTAAGCTAGGGAATCCGATAAAAATTGCAGTAACATCGGAATTTTGTCTGCAAAATCATCCATGGCATGATTGCCGTGCGCTTCAGTCATGATCATGGCCGAAGGTGAGGCAGCACTATAATAACGCTGCGCTTCACGATAATCCAAAACTTCATCGCCTTGTTGCAATAACACCAATATTTTGTCTGCATCTTGCGCAACTGGCAACGCAATTTCTGCTAAGTCATCCAATTGCGCTGCAGTTAAGCTCCAGTTCGGATGTACCACATAGGGCAGCACATCGCCAAACAAGTCCTGAAACAATTGCCATGGTCGCATAGCAGGGTTAATCACAACAGCAGGCACATGATGCTGTGCGACCAGTTGTGTCGCATAAAAGCCGCCTAGACTGCTGCCCACCAATGCCACATTGGGCAAACGTTGAATCAATGCCGATACGTTTGCCAAAACCTCTAAAGGTGGAGCATTTAAATCGGGCAAATGCATCTGAATACCAGGGCGATGCTGCTGCACATAGGCATACAATAGCTGCCCTTTCATGGACAAAGGACTGCTCTGAAAACCATGTAAATAAATTAAATTCATGCGTGACATTTCTAAGTAACACCATTCAATTTTTGGCTGATACAGCACTTATTTTGCGTTTTTAATTTAATTTTCATGGAAAAATGCAATTGTTAGACAAAAAGATGCGAACATCTTGGCATTCATCGGTATTTTACAAGTAGTTCAAAATGAACACGATAAAATAAAAGTATCGGGTTTGGTGACAATTCATCTAAAAATTTACAGTCCTGTAAATTCATGAAATGCCAACAGACCCTTGAGTTTATACCGCGAACCCAAGTAAAAATAAAGCGTTCGGTATATGGGAACACAAGGGGCAACACAGTATGCCAAGTTTAACACCGCTGCATGAAACCTATTGTAGATGGGATCGTACACCTCCAAGTCAGGCCGATATCCTAGAAGGCTTGGCACAGTTGGTCAGCACGCGCCTGAATGCCGTGATGAGCGAAGTGATTCAAACCATTCAGCGTGAAGTTTTGCTCAGCGTATTTGGCATGAGCGAACAACGCTCGCAAAAGTTTCAAAAAACCGCGACTTTTCAAAAGCTGTATAAGTTTGCCTTTCACAGCTTACAACAATACGGCTATCACTTTGTTGCGCCAGGTTTACGTCAAATTATTGCGCAATTTCCCAACTTACATGACAAAGCACTCACACCAAGCCTGCATTTTTTAGTCGGTGTACTGAATGGCGTATTGGGAGATTATCTACTCGAACAGCAAAATCCGCTCGCCTTACCTATGGTGCTCTATGACCATTATGGCGAAGTCCAACAAGGCGATTTGTCTGGGCGTGTGGTGATTTTTGTGCACGGTTTATGCCGCAATCACCTCGATTGGACTACACACCAATTTGGTGGTTTTGGTGAAAAATTACTGGCACAACGTGACCATAACACCATGTTATATCTGAATTACAATACAGGGCGTCGCATTTCTGCCAATGGCCGCAGTCTTGCCAATACCTTAGATGATTTAATTCAGCGTCATCCTAAAATTACCAGTATTGATTTAATTGGGCACAGCATGGGTGGCTTGGTGTCGCGCAGTGCGCTGTTTTACGGTAAGCAAAATTTGCAGCACTGGATTCACTTGGTCGAAAATCTGGTCTGCTTGGGTTCACCACATCATGGGGCTGTTTTGGAGCGTTTTGGTTTCCATTTACAGGAAAAATTAGGTCGCTTTCCTATTGTGAAAATTGTCGGGCATTTGGTCAACATTCGCAGCAACGGCATTTTAGATTTGCGCTATGGCAGTGTGCGAGATGATGACTGGGAACATAATCAGGCACGAATTGGACAGGTCGATGACAACCGCAAACCTGCACCTTTGCCAACCCATATTAATGCTTATTTCGTGGCAGGCAGTATTGAGTTCGAGAAAAAGCAGAACCTGACCCGCAAAGTCATTGGCGACTATTTGGTCAGTGTAAAAAGTGCTTTGGGGGAGCACCCTAACCCACGGTTTCAATTAAGACTGCCTGAATCACACAAAGCTGTGTTCTATGGTCTGAACCATTTTCAGTTGCAATATCATCCGAGTGTGGCTGAGCAATTGGTGAAATGGTTTTATCCTGCGCATGAAGAAGTGCCAGAGCAGCAAATTCGTGAGTTTATTGGTGATTGGTCAAGCTTAGAAGGCATCGCGCTCACCTAACATAGTCTAAACAGTTCAAAATACGCTACAACACGATGATTTTTAGATGGATTTTCAACAGCCCCTAAATACACAAATAAAAAAGCGCCATCTACATTGAGATGGCACATTTTTATCAATTCAGTGAGCAAGTAGCCCGAATTTATTTTTTCTTCACTTTGCCAAATGTAGTCGATGCCACAAACGGATAGTTACGCAGCAATTGCCATAAACTGATGAGTGCCAACACGCTAAAGAACAGCAATGACCACACGGGTAAAGACTGCCCCAAGAACATCCAATCAATCACAGCACATTCACCTGAACCCGACAGTACTTGTTGCAATACGGCTTTCATGGGTAAGGCATCTACCAAATAATCTAGCCCTGGACCGCAGCTTGGCACTTGATCGGGCGGTAAGTTTTGCAGCCACACATGCCGTGCTGCCACACCCACTGACCATAAAATTCCAATACTGCCGAACAGCGCGTAAATACGCTTAACCACGTTAGATTTAGGGTTATGCACAAAAGCAATCAGTGAAACCAAACCCAATGCAATTAAGCCCACCCGCTGAAAAACGCACAGTGGACACGGCGCTAAACCTTGCACATGCTCTAAATACAATGCAAATGTCATCCCAATGACACTGGCTAAAAATAAAACACCACTTAGCAGACGATAACTCAATTGCATGTTTAAATCTCTGAGCTGTTATCTATATTGTGCGACATAGTCTGCAAAACTCAGACCCTGTGCTTGTTCAAGTTGTTGTTGTTGCTGAATAGATTGCACTGCAATTTCATCAAAATATGTTTGTGTTTCAGGACGCAGCGCATGTTGCTCATACGCATGTGCATGTTGCTGCGCCATATAACTGCCAAAGCCCCACGTACCGCCATGACGAATAGTATCGGCAATCATGTGTGCCGACAGAGTTTCATCGACTTCATGCAAACGCGCCATCATGCGTTCTAAAGCTTGAGAATACAGCTGCGTCGCATAACTTTGGTCGAGTAAAGCAGCCAAAGGTTGCATGGCGGTGACATACTGCTGTCCCCACGCTTCAATTGGGGTTTTAACATCGCTCTCTTGAATGTGCGCATTTGGCGCACGCCCACGATTGACCACTTCGGCCTGATTTTTTTCGATGATGCTTTGTTCCGCATCTAACAAGGCTGGGCTGTCTTGCAACAAACAATACAATGCTAAGACTTCCAAAAAGCCTGCGGTATGTTCATCTATCCCAATTGGGCTATACGGATTAACATCTACCGCACGTAATTCGACATAACCAATACCACGATTGGCAAGTGCTTGAGATGGGGTTTCACCTTCTTGTGGTACTTGTTTTGGGCGCACCAAACTGTAGTACTCATTTTCGATTTGCAGCACATGGTCATTAATTTGAATTGGCTCACCCGTGGCATCATCTAAACCTAAGCGGCTAAATGGCAAGTACGGGGTTTTTACGGCTTTTTGCAAACCATCCAAATAACCCGTTAAATCATTGTAATGAATACCAAGTTTTTTCTGCGCCGAGTTTTGATAGCCAAAGTTACCCATACGCAATGCAGTCGCATACGGTAAATACAACGTGCCTCTTAACAACGGCAGCAAATGATGTTCACGCCCCGTCATAAAACACTGACAAACCGATGGACTTGCACCGACTAAAAACATCACCAATGGTGTTAAACGAATAAAGTTACGAATTAAACCTAAATAACGATGACTACGATAATCTTGCAAACTCAGTGCTTTGAGCTGCTCATCACTTTCATGTTGTTGCAAGGCGGCAAATAAATGTTCAGGGAAGGATAAATTATAATGCACCCCTGAAATAGTCTGCATACGGCGACCATAGCGCACACCTAAACCACGGCGATACAAAGTTTTAAAGCGCCCAATATTGGAGCTGCCATATTGCGCCAGTGGAATACCGTCATCGGTTTCATCAAGCATACATGGCATCGACAGCGGCCAAAGTTTTTCACCTTCGCCTAAGTGCTGATGCACCACGCTATGAATATCTCGCAAATAATCAAGCGCGTGTTGAATGCTGCTTTGCGGTGGAGTAATGAACTCCATCAATGCTTCGGAATAGTCCGTAGTAATATGCGGATGTGTGAGTGCCGAACCCAAGGCTTGAGGATGTGCTTGCTGCGACAAGAAGCCATCGCTTTGCATACGCAGACTTTCGCGTTCAATCCCGCGCAACATCCCTTGAAGCAACGCAGCGTCTACCCATGTTGGTAGAACATCTTGCGCATTTGGTTCGGGTTGACTCATTACACTCTCGCTTAATCCAATACACTACAAATACGACATAAACCACAGGCTGATTTTGGGTCGGTGGCAATTTTCTCTATCATGCAGATGATCTGAGATGAAATTGCTACCGTTCAAGTATAACTTGATTTGGCATCAGCACATGCGCTTGGGCTGTTTTTTCTAACAAAATGATGATTTTGGGGCATGCTGACATTTTATAAAGTGGTCAACGTCAATAAATTTTAATTTGGCAATTTTTTATCACAAAGTTGCACTATAAGACATGCTAAATTTGTGATTTTATAATCAAAAGAACAGAGGTAAATAATAAAGCGTATGAATTATCAAGATTTTTTAGATTTTTGGTTTTCTCCTGCTGCAGAACCGAACTGGTTTGTCAAAAGCGCAGAATTTGATGCCCTGCTCGCAGAAAAATTTACCGATGTACTGCAACAAGCGGCACAAGGAGAATTATGGACATGGCGCGAAACACCTGCAGGTCGTTTGGCTGAAATCATTGTTTTAGATCAATTATCACGTAATTTATACCGTAATGACCCGCGTGCCTTTGCCCAAGATGGAATGGCCTTGGTGTTGGCACAAGAAATGATTCACTTAAAATTGGATCAGGACTTAAACCCAACCGAACGTCGTTTTCTATATATGCCGTTTATGCACAGTGAATCCAAACGTATTCACGAAGTCGCATTAACGTTGTTTGAAAGTTTGAATGACCCCACCGTGTTGGGCTATGAACTGAAACATAAAGTGATTATTGACCGTTTTGGACGTTATCCACATCGGAATCAGGTGTTGGGACGTCCTTCGAGTGCAGAAGAACTTGAGTTTTTAACCCAACCCAATAGCAGTTTCTAACTGGCGAGCTTGTCTTGGCTGGTTGATGTGTACAGGAGCTTTCACATGAAATATTCCCTACTCGGTCTTGCCCTTGCCAGCAGTTTGCTGTTTACAGGCTGTGCCACGACATCCTCTAAACCGCTCAGCTTTGAGCAGTTGGGGCAATACAGCACCACACCGCTCAATGCGCAAACCTATCGGATTAGTTTTTTAGCGGGTCATAACATGAGTTTTGGCACAGCAGAAGAAATTACTTTGGTGAAAGCAGCACAAACCACGCTGCAACACGGTTTTCGCTTTTTTAAAGTTTTAGATGATCCGAGTAACCGTAGCCAGAAACCACCTAGACAAGCCGTGGTTTACCCTGCACCAAGTTACTATCCGTATAGCTATTCGCCGTATGGATATTATCATCGTCGCGCACCATTCTGGCCTGACCCATTCTATGATATGCCGCAAGTGGTCACCCTCGATCCGACTCAAGTGTCTTACACCATTCAGTGTTTTAAAGATCAAAAATCTGCACCTGAAGATGCCTTTGATGCGAGCCTAATTTTACAATCACTGGGGGCAAAATATGGTTTAAGTCCAACAGGACAACCATTACCCCCACCAACCTCTGCCCCTGCCGCGCCCTAATGAGATAAGGATGCCTGCATGAATACAGCGTCTGACCACACTTTAGCGAGCAGCTCGCAACATAGCTCTCCGAGCCTGCAACGCAGTAAACGCTTTGCCACCATTGCTTTAGTGATTGCCGTGCTGGCATGGCTGGCATTAATGCTGACCGCAAAATTACTGCCTGAATATACGTGGTTGATTCACATACTAATGCTGTCTGCCGAAGCAGGCGTGGTCGGTGGTCTGGCAGACTGGTATGCGATTACGGTGCTGTTTCGCAATCCTTTTGGCAAAATGCCAATTCCTAAATTCTTACGTGATCACACCGAAATTATTCCACGCAACAAAGACCGTATTGCCGAGTCGATGGGGCGTTTTGTGCAGGAAAACTTTTTATCGCCACAAGTGGTACAAAAAAGCCTGCACAGCACTGACTTATCTTTAGCCGTGGGCAAATGGTTAGCGAATCCACAAAATAATGCGCAAGTGACCCAAGTCATTCAGCAAACTGTACCGAAAATTTTTGAATTTGTTGGGCAAGAACAAATTGGGCGCTTTATTCAAAGCAATAGTGTGCAATGGGTTCGCAACACACAGGTCAACCACTTGGCCAGTGAAATGCTGCGTGCAGTTTTGGAAAATGACTTCCATCAGGATGTGCTGCAACGCGGTTTAGACCTTGCCCATGACTGGATGCTGAAACATCCTGAAAAAAGCCGTGAATTGACCCGTCAATTGTTTAAAGAACTTGGCGTATGGAAACTGGCCAAAGGTGCGAGTTGGATTGGAATTGATGTGCAGCAACGCACTATAGATTCTTTACTGCAACGGGTCGAATCCATGCTGGCAGACCCTGAACATCCTTGGCGACAAAAAATTGAAGAGGCTGGGCAGCAACTCATGTTACAACTGGCAGATAACAACAGCAGTGCCAGTCTGCGCCTAAATGACACTAAAAATGCTCTGTTAGACAGCCCACAAGTCTTGAATTTTATCAGTGGTGCCGTGGTCATTCTCTGTAATGCGATTAAGGAAGATTTACAAAAACCTGATTCGGGAATTACCCAAAACCTGCGTGTTGCCATTCAGCAAGTCGGTGAAAATATTATTGCAAATATTGCAGTACGTCAGTTACTGAATGAAAAAATGAGTACGATTGCGGTGAATTTGTCTGATCAATATAGTGAAAAAGTAATTCGCTTTATTAGTGAGCGCATTCATGAATGGGACTCGCGCGAAATGATTGGCAAAATTGAAAACGAAGTCGGTGGTGATTTACACATGATTCGGGTCAATGGTGTAGTGGTAGGTGCATTTATTGGTCTGGGATTGGGAATTATTCGGGCATTGGTGGAGTTGATTTGAGATGAAATTTTTTTGATAAGTCGATCTTGAGGTGTTCAATCAAAAATAACGCCTCGAACGATCTATTCAAGCCACATCATCACCCTTTACCCCATTTGCATTCCCCCCTGAAAACGCTACGATGTAAAACAAGCTGCTGCCACCACCAGAACCTCTCTATGCTCGATATTCACGCGAAACTGCCTGCTCAAGGTCTGAGTATTTTTAGTACCATGTCTAACTTGGCACAACAACTGAATGCCTTAAATTTATCGCAGGGTTTTCCCGACTTTCCCCCACCTGCAGCATTACTGGATGCTTTAAGCCAAGCCACACACGCAGGCTTCAATCAATATCCTTCGGGCGATGGTTACTTGCCACTACGCGAACAACTGGCACAGCAATTTTTACAGCGTGATCAGCTAATGCTTGACCCGATCAGTGAAATTACCATCACCCCAGGGGCAACACTGGCTATTTTTAGCATCATGCAAACCGTGCTGCAGGCAGGCGATGAAGTCATTATTTTTGATCCAAGTTATGACAGTTATGCACCCTGTGTAAAATTGTTGGGTGCAAAAGCCGTTCATATTCCGCTGCAGGCTCCACATTTTCAGGTGGACTGGAATAGGGTCAAAGATGCCATTCATGCTAAAACCCGCATGATCATCATCAACACGCCACATAATCCCACTGGCACAGTGTGGTCAGAGCAAGATTGGCAGCATTTAATTGATGTTATTCAGGAACATAATATTTTGGTGCTCTCCGATGAAGTCTATGAACATTTAGTCTTTGATACGCATCAACATCGCTCTGCGCTGTCTTTTCCTGAGCTTAGGGAACGTAGTTTTGTCGTGGGCTCGTTTGGTAAAACTTTTCATGTCACAGGCTGGAAAACAGGCTACTGTGCGGCTGCACCTGCCTTAATGCAGCTCTTTCGCCAAGCCTATCAATTTATTAATTTCTGCGGAGTTAGCGCTGTGCAAGTGGCTTTGGCAAATTATATGCAGCAGCACCCTGAACATATTGCAGAACTGGCAAAGTTTTATCAGGACAAACGTGATTTGTTTAATCAAGGCATTGCCAATTCACGCTTTCAATTCAGCCCTGCACAAGGCACTTATTTTCAAAATTTAGATTACAGCAATATCCGTCCTGACTTAAATGCCGTAGATATGTGTCATTTTCTAGCCGAGCAGTACGGCATTGTCGGTATTCCTGTGTCTGCATTTTATCAAAGCCCACCCGATGATTTACGTTTAATCCGTTTCTGCTTTGCTAAAAAAACTGAAACCCTGTTGCGTGCAGGTGAAATTTTATCGGCAATTTAAGTAGTGAAGCTCTACTGAAATGTCACTGAGTTACTGAAAAGCTAAGGCTTTTTATGAGCAAATCATGCTAGGGTGAAATTTCAAACAACCGCATAGTGAAGCGCAGGATTTGGCATGGCAAGACCTCAGGCACTGGTCGATCACCCTCAGCTTTGGAAAACCTTTTTGGTATTTCTATTGCCACTGATTGCCACCAATATTTTGCAAAATCTTTCTGGCACCATTAACACAATTTTTGTCGGGCAAATGCTGGGTGTGGAAGCCATTGCTGCAGTGTCGGTATTTTTTCCCATTATTTTTTGCCTAATGGCCTTTGTGATTGGGCTTTCGGCAGGCTCGACCGTGTTGGTTGGACAAGCATGGGGCGCACAAAATGTCGAAAAAGTGCGCTGTATTGTCGGCTCGACTTTATTTATGACCCTGATTGGCGGCAGTTTGATTGCCTGTTTAGGGGTAATTTTTGCCAAACAAATTTTAATCTTATTGGGCACAGACCCTAAAGTGATGCATCTATCCCTGCCGTATGTGCAATGGATGTTGGCAGGCAGCCCACTGCTGTTTGTGTATATTATTTATACCTCTATTTTACGTGGAGTGGGCGATAGCCTTACACCGCTCATTGCCCTAAGTCTGACCAGTTTAATGGGCTTAGTGATTACCCCCATCCTGATTGCAGGTTATTTTGGCTTTCCTCGCTTGGGCATTATTGCCCCTGCCATTGCCACCATTCTGGGCTATTTGGCTGTTTTAATTTTTTTGGTGATTTACCTGAATAAAAAGAACCATCCCCTAAAAATGGATAAGCATCTGCTACGTCAAATTCGGCATCAACCCAATCTAAGCAAGGTGATTTTACGCTTAGGCATTCCTACGGGCTTACAAATGGTCACCACCTCTCTGGCGGGTTTGGTGATTGTTGGTTTGGTTAATCGACATGGTGCTGCGG
Source organism: Acinetobacter sp. SwsAc5 (assembly GCF_013391485.1). NCBI lineage: Bacteria > Pseudomonadati > Pseudomonadota > Gammaproteobacteria > Moraxellales > Moraxellaceae > Acinetobacter > Acinetobacter sp. SwsAc5. The sequence goes on along the minus strand of NZ_JACAXD010000011.1, from coordinate 60,044 downwards.
CCACTGCCGCTTATGGTGCTGTCAATCAGGTGTTGAACTATATTCAATTTCCTGCACTATCCATTGCCATAGCTGCGTCAATTTTTGCAGCACAAGCTATTGGAGCAGGCAAAGCCGAATTACTGGCCAAAGTCACCCGTACTGCCTTGGGCATGAATCTGCTAATTACAGGTATTTTAGTCACTTTGGGTTATTTATTTTCTAAATATCTGATGGCGCTGTTTATTACCGATCCTGCAGTGGTGGTGCTAGGTCAACAACTGTTATTTATTGTGTTGTGGGCTATAGTATTCTTTGGTGCCAGTGCAATTTTTGCCTCAATTATGCGTGCCAGTGGTACAGTCACTGTACCCATGATCATCAATATTTTAGCCATTGTGCTGATTGAAGTGCCATGTGCGTATTTGTTTAGTCAACGCTGGGGCTTGGAAGGTATTTGGTATGCCTATGCTTTGGCCTTTGTGAGCCTGTGCATTGGTCAAGGCGCATATTATCAATTCGTCTGGAAGAAAAAGACCATTCAGGTTTTGGTCTGAATGGTCGGGGCTATCTCATCTTTCAGATTAGATTAACTGCGTTTTTTACCCAGCTTGGTTGCCCACGCTGTGACTTTTTGATACCCAGTTGGAACAATACGCTGAATCAAATCTAAGGTTTTCGCATCATTACCAATCAATAAACGGCGTTTATCTTTTTGTACGGCTTCTAAAATTTGACGTGCTGCTTCTTCAGGTGGGCAACGCAATAATTTATTAAACGCACGTGCCGATTTTTCAGGATTCATGCCCAACGTACGCATGCTGTCATTCATTTTTGCGTTATTGGCAATATTGGTACGAATCCCGCCTGGATGCACACTCAATGCACTCACACCGCAGTTTTCCAAGTCCAATTCCTGACGCAAAGACTCTGTAAAACCACGCACCGCAAATTTGGTTGCGTTATAGGCAGACTGAGTCGGTTGTGCGGTTAAACCAAATAAACTGGAAATATTAATAATATGACCATCGCCCGTTTGTTTAATTAAAGGCAAAAACTCTTTGGTGCCATACACCACGCCCCAAAAGTTAATCCCAACAATCCACTCCAGCTCTTCGTAAGTTGCACCCTCTACAGTAGAACCCAAAGCCACGCCTGCATTATTAAAAATCATATTCACCGAGCCGTGATCTTGTACAGTTTCTGCCGCCCAAGCACGCATTTGCTCCAGCTGAGATACATCCACCTTTTTAATGGTCACACGAACATTGCTGTCTTTTAACAAGTCTACAGTTTGGGCCAAACCTTGTTCATTCACATCACTGAGCGATAAATGACAGCCTTGCTTCGCCAATAGAACAGCCAATTGCTGCCCAATACCCGAGCCTGCGCCTGTAATTGCGGCAACTTTATTTTTAAAATTTTTCATGTGATTTCCTTGAGTATGTGGCGTGCACAGTTCAGACCTGCTTGTTGTTTTGTAGGGCTGTGCGATGCGCTGTGGTTTAAATATAATTTTGACAATAAGTATTGTCAATATAAGCCAGTACGAATATCGCAAATGAATCTGAAAACATAGGTTTAACAGATAATTATTGCTAGTATAAAGCCTAATTACGGTTCTTATTTGGCTTAACTGAACATGACAGAACAACTGCCCGTGACTGCAGAAACAGAAAAAACCACCCAGAAACAACAAAAAGAACGTCAGTTTAAAGGCTTGTCTTTAACTGAGCGCAAACAGGCGCGTCGTGAAAAACTGATTGAGGCAGGTATTCAAGCCTATGGCACGCATGGTTTTTTTGCCGTGACCGTAAAAGATATTTGTACCGAAGCCAAACTAACCGAGCGCTATTTCTACGAATCCTTTAAAAAAAGCGAAGAACTGTTTCAGACCATTTTTTTAAAATTGATTGATGAATTACAGCAAAATGTCATGCAAGCCATTATGCAAGCCTCGGCTGATCCTAAAAAAATGATTGATGCAGGACTGACTGCTTTACTGACCACGCTAAAAAATAACCCGCAAATGGCACGTATTATTTATATTGATGCCATGCTGGTGCAAGAACTACATAACCAAGCCACCATTCACGAAACTATGTCGCGTTTTGACCGCATGATTCAGGCCTTTGTCATGCTGATGATGCCGCATTTAGACCGCCCCAACCGAGAAATTTCACTGGTAGCGACAGGCTTAAATGGTTATGTCACCCAAATTGCGATTCGCTGGGTGATGAGCGATTTCAAACAATCCATGGAAGATGTCTTGTCTTCTTGCCGTATTGTATTTTTATCGTTATTACAGACCTTTTCGGAAAAAGAGCAAGCTTTTGTGAAAGATTCTTCGACATTGTCATAAAATCGAAAAATATTCATAATATTTTTCAAATTCAGAGGGGTCTGCTGACATTTCATAAATGGCTTGCGCTGTAGGCTAAAACTGAGCAGATCAGGCATGAAACGCAGGGAATAGTGGGTCTATTGCCAAGTTTCATAACGCAATCTGAGAAAGTTTTAGCTACAGTCCTTCGGAACGAGCATATTTTTTTGCCGCTATTGCGTTATGAGTCAGTCACTTAGAATAACTAAATTTCCTGCCTCATGCCTTATATCAGCTAAAAAATCTTGCGAGATATATCTCTCACGTCGCAAACATAGACGAAGTGTCAGCAGACAATATTTACTTTGACTGAATCTATTCAGTTTTTTCATCAAATCGACACTATTTTGTCACAAATTATTGCAAAAATAGCCCATTCAACCCTTTCTGCAATGATACTGTCATAATTAATCTTTGTAATAAGCCTGTCATAAATAAAACGGTCCACCGTTAACATCTATAGGATATTGCGTTGTGAAAGATGACTACATTTTAATCGTCGATGACGAACTTCCAATTCGGGAGATGATCCATACCTCTTTAGATATGGCAGGCTTTCAGTGCTTACAAGCAGAAGATGCAAAACAAGCTCATCAGATGATTGTCGATCAACGTCCAGCGCTTATCTTGCTTGATTGGATGATGCCAGGCGGTGTCAGCGGTGTAGACTTGTGCCGTCGCCTAAAACGCGATGACAACCTTGCTGAAATTCCTGTGATTATGCTCACTGCACGTGGCGAAGAAGACCACAAGGTTCAAGGTTTAGATGCTGGCGCGGACGACTACATGACTAAGCCGTTCTCGACCCGTGAACTGGTGTCACGTATTAAAGCGGTCTTACGTCGTGCCAATGCCTTAAGCGGTGAAAAAACTATTGATGCCAACGGTTTAATTTTGGACCCAGTCAGCCAGCGTGTTAGTTTTGGGGACAATATTTTAGAAATGGGACCAACTGAATATCGCTTACTTGCGTTCTTTATGACCCATCCTGAGCGTGCCTATACCCGTGCGCAATTGCTTGACCAAGTCTGGGGCGGCAATGTATATATTGAAGACCGAACTATTGATGTGCATATTCGTCGTTTACGTAAAGTTTTAGAACCGTATGGCGTAGACCGTTTTGTACAAACGGTACGTGGTACAGGCTATCGCTTCTCGACACGTGCGGATGTTGCTTTAGGCTAAAATTATTTTATGTACGAACCTTACCCAGTCCCTGAACTCGCCCGTGACCTCAAACAAGTTCGTTACAGCAGTTTATGGACTTTTGCCAAACAAGATTTTCGTTTATTGGCCTTTTTCCTAATTATTGCAAGCTTGATTGGTTTTGGGATTGGGTATTTTTGGATTTGTATTAGCCTCGCCTTTTTGCTGTTTTTTCTTCAGCAAATGCGCTCCCTCTATTTAGTTAATGATTGGATTTCCAATCGTCCTTATGATGTGCCGCCAAATCTGCATGGTATTTGGGGTGCATTACTGTTCAATGTTTATCGCTCACAACGTCAGGAACGTATCGTTCAGGCCGAAATGGTCGGGTTGATTGATCGCGCCCAGTCTTCATTGGTGGCGTTGGATGAAGCCGTGATGCTGATTGATGAAAATCATCAAATTGAATGGTGGAACCCTGCTGCTGAAAAGCTATTGGGTATTCAGCCTTTAGACCGTGGACGCAACATCCTCACTATTTTGCGCCAACCTAGTTTTATTGAATATTTTAATCATATTGATCAAGCACCTGACGGTTTAAAAATGAAATCTAGCGTGCATGAAGGGCAATATGTGCAAGTCAAAATGACTCAGTTTGGTGGCGATAGCCGTTTGTTATTTGCTTACGACATGACGCGTATGCATAACCTAGAACAAATGCGTAAAGACTTTGTCGATAATATTTCACACGAATTACGCACTCCGCTAACGGTGCTGAGTGGTTATATCGAAACCTTTACCGATCAGGAAGATATTAACCCGCGTTGGAAACGTGCTTTTGAGCAAATGCAGTCACAAACCCGACGCATGAACGCTTTGGTAAATGACCTGCTGCTGCTGTCGCGTCTGGAAAATGAAAAAACCATCGCCAAAAATCAAATTATTGAAATGCCAAGTTTAATGAATCAATTATTTGACGATGCACATGCCTATAACGTCGATTATGGACATACGCTCAACTTAAATATTGACAGTCATTATGATCTGATTGGTTCAGATGTAGAATTGGCCAGTGCCTTTAGCAACCTGATCACCAATGCGATTAAATATACCCCGAAAGGTGGGACGATTACCATTGGCTGGCATGATGATGGCAATCAAGGTTATTTTACTGTGGAAGATACAGGCATCGGGATTGATCCGAAACACTTACCACGCTTAACCGAACGCTTTTATCGTGTAGACAGCGCACGTAGCCGACAAACAGGCGGTACTGGTTTAGGTTTAGCAATTGTGAAGCACGTTTTGATGCAGCATAATGCACACTTAGAAGTCGAATCTAAAGAAAATCAAGGCTCTATATTTAAAGTCGTGTTCCCAAAAGAGCGTTTGTATTACGAAACTTAAGCGCTGGTTGAGCTAAAATAGACAATAAATTACAGATTTAAAAAACAAAAAAATGCCAAATTACTTTGGCGTTTTTTATTTCTTTATTCACATATTTTATTCAGCAGAAACGATATGTCCCAGGGCTTTCCCCATTTCCACCACAGAATTAGCCTTGAATTCGGCATCCCACTGCATTTTATTTTCTTCAAACAAAACAATCGCGGTTGAACCCAAATAAAAACGTCCTAATTCTGCACCTTTTTCAAGGAATAACTGGTGCTGATTCAGCTCCAAACGTCCCGATGGTTTTACTTTACCTGTCGCCACGGTTTCAATGCCCGCTACAATCATGGCGCCCACCAAAACGACCGCCATACGCCCCACTTCGGTATCAAACAAACAGACCATGCGCTCATTGCGGGCAAATAAACCCGGAATATTTTCGGCTGTGGTTTGATTGACAGAAAACAACTCCCCCGGCACATATAAAGTTTCGGTGAGTGTGCCTGCAAAAGGCATGTGTACACGGTGATAATCACGTGGAGATAAATATACGGTTGCAAACTGACCATTTTTAAAGGGTTCAGCCAATTGCGGGTCGGCAATTAAGTTTTCAACAGTAAATTGCTGACCTTTGGCCTGAAAAATCGCACCATTCTCAATTTTACCTAACTGCGAAATCGCCCCATCGGCAGGCGATACAATGCTGTTCGGATTGCTGTCAATTTCACGCACACCTTGCTTTAAAGAACGGGTAAAAAAATCATTAAAAGACTTATATTTCAAGGCATTACTTTGCTCTGCCAAAGACATATCAATGCCGTATTGTGCCTTGAATGCAGTAATCACTGCATTTTTGAGCACAGGATGTTCACTGGCTGCAAGTTTACCCACTACACGTGATAATTGATGTTGTGGCACAACGCGTTGTGCCTGAATGAAAATTTGTTTTTTTAAACGTGATGTGAGGCTCAAGACGGCAACTCTCCAGTAATAACAGGACTGTCAGGGCGGTTGCCCCATTCACTCCACGCACCATCGTAGGCCTGAATTTGCCAACCCAGTAATCTTCCTAAAATATAGGCCAGACCTGAACGGTGATGTGACTGACAATACACCACTACAGGTTCGTTGAGATTAAATCCGAGTTGTTCCAGACGCTGTCGTGTGCGTTCTAAGGGATGCAATTTTAAATGATTTTCACGATTAAGGGCAGTACTCCATTCAAAATGCAATGCCCCTGGTATGTGACCACCGCGTCGTGCAGCCAAACGCAGCCCTGTATATTCGTCTACAGTACGGCAATCCCACAGTTGTACCGACTGGTTTTGGCACTTTTCTAATAGCTCATCATATTGAATACGATACTGATTTTGCGCTACAACAGGAGCAAGTGTACTGACAGGTTTCAGTGATTCAACTTCAGAAGTAGTCGGTAAACCTGCGGCCAACCAAGCATGAATACCGCCATTCAGCAAACTGGTATTTTCAAAGCCCAAACAGTGCAAGTTCCAGATCAAACGCCCTGCCCATGCACCGCCTTCATCATCATAAGCCACCACATGATGCTCAGGCGAGATATTCAAATACTGAATCAGCTCCTGCAAGGCTTCAGGTTCTGGCAATAGACCTGAAGTATCTTCATCCTGACGTAACAACATGCTCGGTTTGACCTGTAAGGCATGCGGCAGATGCAATTGCTCATACACCGAATTACGGCTTAAATCGACAATGCGTAATTTGTCATGTCCTAAAACGGGGACTAAATCTTCTGCTTCAATCAGCAGTCCAAAATCGAATGGTGAAGCGTTCATTTTTATGCTGTTCAGTCTGGTTGGCAATCCACTTTAACTTAGTATAGGTCATTTTTGGGCACATGCTGTTTTTTTCATAACTTTCTCAGAATTTTAACAATCACATGCTTTAATCTAGAAAAAAACCGAAGATTTTCTTCGGTCTTTTTTCAGTTTTTTAGGCTTGTTGGTCTTTAAACTGGTGCCTGAATATCAAAAACTTGGCGCAAATATGCCAAGAAGGTGTCATTATCGGTCATGGTTTTACCAGGACTATCTGACAATTTCGCCACCGACTGACCATTACACTCGACCAGCTTCAACACAATATTCAGTGCCGTTTGCCCCATGTCATTGGTTAAATTGGTACCAATCCCAAAACTGACCTGAAAACGGTCTTTAAAGTACTGATGCAAGGCCCATGCTTTTTCAACATTCAATCCATCACTAAAGGTCAGCATTTTAGTTTTGCTGTCAATTTTCAGCTTTTTATAATGTGCATAGGCTTTATCGCCCCACGCATACGGGTCGCCACTGTCATGTCGCAAACCATCAAATAACTTGGCAAAATATAGGTCAAAATCACGCAGGAAAGCATCCATTCCCACAACATCGGTCAGGGCAATACCTAAATCACCCCGATATTCCTGCACCCAAGTTTCCAACGCAGCTTTTTGGAAATCGCGCAGACGCACATCCAATGCCTGAAAAGCCTGTAAAAATTCATGTGCCATGGTACCAATAGGCGTAATACCTAATTCTTTGGCTAACAGAACATTACTGGTGCCACGGAATACATCGGGTACAGCTTGATGAAAAGCTGCTACCACATGCTTTTGCCAAGCAAAGCTATAACGACGACGCGTACCAAAATCTGACACTAAAAATGGCGGGTCTTCAGGTTGTTGCTGCTGTTGATAGTCCTGAATCAGGGCAATTTTTTGCTGTAAACGTCGCTCGCCTTCTGCCCAGACCTCATCTGTGCGAATTCGCTGGAAATACAGTTCATTCACAATGGCCAGCACAAAAATTTCAAACATCATGGCTTGTACCATTGGGCCTTCCACCCGAATGTCCAAGCGGCCCTGTGCATCAATACTAGCCTGAATAAAACGGCGTTTGAGCTGGAACAGTTCTAAATAATCGACAAAATCACTTTTAATAAAGCGTAAATTGCGCAAATACTGCAATTCATCTTCTTTAAATTTCAGCTGACACAAGTGATCGAGCTGTTCATTTAGTTCATCTAAAATATCGGTCAGTGGATAGGCAGTATCTTCAAGGTTACGACAGCGGAACTGATAAACACTGTGTGTTTGCGGAAACTTATGCAGTACCACCTGTAACATGGTGAATTTATACAAATCTGTATCAAGCAAAGATTGAATAATTGGGGTCATAGTGCTCATCATTTCGCAGTCCTTCTTGCATTAAAGCATAATTTTTTCAGCAAAAAAGGGCTTTTATCGACAATCTTGTTACAACTTTGCTGCACTGTACGGCTCCATTCCTTTTCATTTTCATTTTCAGTGGGTTTATCGCTTCGCTATTAGATGCGGGCTGATCTTTAATCACGCCAGCGGGCATGAATTTGTTAGAATCTCGCCATCTTCACTTAGATTAATACTGAGTATGCGCGCATTATTACAACGGGTTCTTGAAGCTAAAGTCGTGGTCGATGGCAAAATCACTGGCGAGATTCAACAGGGTATTTTGGTGTTCTTAGGTTTAGGCAAAGACGATAATTTTGAAAAAGGCAAAAAGCTGATTGATAAAATTTTAAAATATCGTTTTTTTGATGATGAACAAGGCAAAATGGGCTGGAATGTGAGCCAAGCCAATGGCGGTGTGTTATTGGTTTCACAATTTACCCTGATGGCACAGACTCAAAAAGGTTTACGTCCTGATTTTGGCCCCGCCATGCCCCCACAAGCCGCTCAAGTGCTCTACGAACAATTGGTGGACTATGCCAAAAGCCAGTTTGATCAAGTAGAAACGGGTATTTTTGCTGCCGATATGAAAGTACATTTGGTCAATGATGGGCCTGTGACTTTCTGTTTAGAAGTAGAATAAAGTGCATTAAAAAACCTCTGTCAAAACTGATCAGAGGTTTTTTCACATCATGGCAACTTATTTGCCTGTTTTTTGTTTAATAAACTGACGTGCTAATTTAATTTTTTCTTTTACAGGTTTTGGCAATTTAGGCGGAATTAATTTCGCTGCTTGGTTAAACCACACTAACAAGCCAAAGTCACCTTCCATTTTAATGCTGCCATTTTGCATACCAGTCATAAATGCAGTTGGGTCACCTTTCATCAAGGTTTTCACCCCTTGCTCACTGTCTGCAAATTGCAAAACAAAATCCGCTTTTTCTGCATCGCCAGCAACCGTATCAATATGACCATTGTTGACAATAATTTGACGCGCCATGCCCAAATCTGTACCAATTTGAATACGGAACTGACGCTCATGCACCAACTCAATAAATTTTGGACTGGTACGTGCCAGCTGTTTCATGCGTAATGCCAAACCTGCCACTAAAAGATCAAGTGGATCGGTACTGACATCAACTAAAGGAAGTTTGACCACAGGAATTGCAGAAAGTTTCATGACTGTGAAGCCTATTGTAATTGTTGGAGAGTTGATCGCATCATCCTATCACAACTCCTGCTTTTTACCGCAAGGCTTTGTATAACAATCTTAAGCTGGATGTTAAACTTTTGTCGCACACTTTATGGGTGAGTTAGCCGTGTTTATAAACTAAAAAAGATGCAAACCTGTTGCATCTTTTTTAAATCAAGGATCTATTTTAATTAACGGCTTGAGCATTGCTGCTGATCATCTTCATACACTGGGGTATGTTCAATATAGCGGCGTTTTGCCAAAGCACGTTCTGCGCGTCGATCTTCTCGTAATAATAATAAAGTTACCAATGCCATCGCCAAGCAAATTGCAGACAGATAACTATAGGTAATTGGCAGCTCAAACACACGTTGTACACTGTAGCGTACCACTTCTAACAAGCCCCAAAAAACCATACCTGCCAACATAAAGTTTAACCAGCGACGATAAGGCGAAAAGAAAACAGCAATCAACGCAGCTGCGACTAGGCTTAAGCCAACAATGGTCGCTAAATTCGCTGTTACCATAAAAACCTCCGTCTAAAGATGCAGCCTCATTTTTTAAATTGGTCTGCGACTTCAAATACCGTTTAAATAAATAATGGATGTCGATTTAAATTCTATGCATGCATTATGCTGCGTTTTTTCGATAAAAAAAGACTTGTATTTTCATAAAGCGACACACCTTGTCGCAATATTATATTGTCATTACATTTTTTTAATTTGGTAGTTTTCGGGAAGTGAAGCAGGCTCTTTATTCGCGTGTCATTACAAAAAAACACCTTATATTTTTGCCCTAAAAAAAATTTTTTTGATTCGATCTTGTTGTTGTTTTTATCGGCAGTTTTTCCTTACCGTTTATCGTTATCTGCTGATTATAAAAACAAAAAACGCAGCATGACTGCCGCGTTTTTTTCATTGATTTGTCATATTAGGCGCGGTTCAAATCTTTGTCATGCACACCCAATAAGTACAGCACACCATCTAATCCAACACTAGAAATGGCTTGATTGGCATTCTGACGCACCAAAGGTTTAGCACGGAATGCTACACCTAAACCTGCAATGGAAAGCATTGGCAAGTCGTTGGCACCATCCCCCACAGCAATGGCTTGCTCTAAAGAAATACCCATTTTTTCTGCCAGTTCACGTAGCAATAATGCCTTACGTGCACCATCGACAATATGGCCTTTAACCTCACCCGTTACCACGCCATTTTCCACATCTAAAATGTTGGCATGCACTTCATCAATCCCTAGTTTTTCCTGTAGGTATTCTGCAAAATACTGGAAACCACCCGACAAAATTGCAGTGCGATAACCCAAGGATTTCAGCGTTGAAATTAAACGCTCGGCACCTTCAGTGACTGTAAGTCGCTCTGCAATTTTAGGTAACACTGCAGCATCTAAGCCTTTCAGCAATGCCACACGGGCACGGAAACTTTGCTGAAAATCCAATTCACCCTGCATGGCACGTTCGGTAATTTCAGCTACCTGATCGCCTACGCCTGCTTCAATAGCCAACTCATCAATCACTTCCTGCTCAATCAGGGTCGAGTCCATATCAAAACAAACTAAACGGCGGTTACGACGGTAGGCATTGTCTTCTTGTACCGCGACATCCACACTCAGTTCATTCGACAGGCTTAAACACGCAGCACGCATGGCAACTGCATCTAGCATTTGTCCACTTAATCCAAACTGAATGCAAGCACGTTTAGGTTCATCTTCGGCTACATTAAGCTGTGGGCGACCCGACAAACGGGTTACAGTTTCAATGTTAAAACCTTGGCTAGATACAATATGCGTGACCGCCTGTAAATGTGAGGCATTCAGCTCTGGTGCCAGTGCAGTCACGATATAACGGGTACGACCGCCTTCTTTGACCCATTGCTCATATTCAGTTGCAGAGATTGGTTTAAAACGCACAGTTAAGCCAATATCATGTGCTAAAATCAGAATCTCCTTCATGGCTAAAGCAGTTGCAGTCTGGTCTTCTGATGCAACAACAATACCTAAAGTCAGTTGATTATGAATAACAGCTTGGCCAACATCTAAGATTTGTAAGGAATGAGCGGACAATACCTGCATTAATCGAGTAAACTGATTAGGTTGGTCAGGTCCTAAAAATGATATAAGAATGATTTCTCGCATGAATTGACTCGGGTCTGAGCTACAACTATTGTGAGAATCATAATCTAAATTGAATATAAATGCCTTGGAAGTTTTACCTTGAATGCGCCTAGACAAGGGCTATTTGCTAGCCTATTGATTGTAAGTTTTGCTTTTCACACCTTTTTATTGGTGCTTGCAACAACACACCAATTAAATGAAAACCGCGCCAATCAGGGGCAGTTAATGACCAGCCAACTGGTCACAGACAGCCTTTCTGAGCTGGAACCTGCCAATACAGTATCACTGGCATTATTGGTGAATCGTTATGCCACCAATCCAAGCATTGCTTCTATTCGTATTTTAGATGCGCAAAATCAGGTCTTGGCGACAGGTGGACAGTCACGTACCCGTGAAGGTGAAGTCTTTGTCCGCGATGCAATCATCAATGAAAAGAAAGTCGGCAGCGTTGAAATTACCTTAATTCAGCCAAGTATTGGTGAAATTCTGCGTACCCAATGGTTAGCGACACTTTTATCATTATTGGTTCATGGCTTGTTATGGTTGGCTTATCGCGCGATTGCCCGTCCAAGTCGTAGTGAATATTTAGCACGCATTAATAATGAATCTCGCCTTAAACACGAATTACAATTATTGACGCAAGCCCTTGAACAAGAAAAACATCAAACGGCTTTGGCACTTGCGCAGGCACAGCAACAGCCTAAACCTGTGATGTCGCCTAAAGCAAACAAAGCCATTGAGCAAAGCCAAGAGCAAAACAACATTGCGCTGAATATTCAGTTTTATGACCCGAAACAATTATTAGACACGGTCACGCAAAGTGTGTCTGTGCCTTATTTTAGCTTATGTCAGATTTTCCTGAACAAAAGCATTGAACTGTGCGTACAACACTACAAGTTAAACCGTTCCGACATTCAAACAGTACAACCATTCCATGAAGATGGCGCAACACTCAGTATTGCAGCCAATACACCAAATGCAGCAGCCTGTATGGCCATGATTGGCACGGTGTTCCAGTTATTGTCTGAAGTGCTGTATAAGCGTTATCGTGAAGAAAAGCGTTTTGTGTTGCAAACTCGCAGTGGTTTATCAACCGCAGTCGAAGCCATGCAGTTATCTGCAGTGCAGGCAGCAGAGCGTTTGGTGCATCAATTATCTGCTCGTGAAAATGCAGTGCATTTACCGAATGAATTACTAGATGAACTGTCTACGCATTATGAATTGGTGAGTATGCCAAATCCGACCAATGTGCTGATGCGCCATGCCTTTATGGTTAATGGCATGGACAGCCAATCGGCTGAGTTGGCGCAAAGCCTGCGAACTGAAATTCTAAAAGGCAAACATTCAAGAGCTTCTTAAAATAATCCATGAGATGCCTTAAAAGCATAAAAACCTGAGTATGCACACATACTCAGGTTTTTTATACTCACAGATGCTAGATCACATCCATTTACTGCAGCCCAATTTACACATTCAACTGCTTCTGCTCGACCAAATACATTTGCGCATTGTGTACAGCAGCCTGCCCCACCACAGCAGCTTTCTGCCATTCGCCATTGGCTTGTAGCTCCCACGCATTTTGATTGTCATGCAAATAACTCAGCAAGCCATCTTCTACAATACGCTGTTTAATTTTCTCATCCAAAATAGGGAAGCAAGTTTCCACCCGTGAAAATAAGTTGCGCCCCATCCAGTCTGCGCTGGCGCAGTACAATTTTTTTGCACCACCATGCTCAAAATAATACACGCGGGTATGCTCCAAAAAGCGTCCCACAATCGAACGGACATGAATACGCTCAGACATACCTTTCACTTTTGGAATCAAACAACAAATCGAGCGGATAATTAAATCGACCTGTACCCCTGCCTGCGAAGCACGGTACAAAGCCGTAATTAACTCAGGCTCAGTCAATGCATTGACTTTAATGATAATTCGGGCAGCTTTGCCTGCTTGTGCAAACCCGATTTCTTGTTCAATCAGTTTGAGCAATTCACTGTGCAAGGTAAATGGTGCATGCAGCAAGTTTTTTAATTTTGCCGATCTGCCCATGCCTGTGAGTTCCTGAAACACCCGATGCACATCTTCACAAATATCAGGATGTGTGGTCATCAAACCATAGTCGGTGTACATACGTGCATTGCCCGCATGATAGTTGCCTGTACCCAAATGCACATAGCGCACCAACTGATCTTGCTCACGACGCACAATCAAAATCATTTTGGCATGGGTTTTATAGCCGACAATGCCATACACCACCACTGCGCCTGCCTCTTGCAAGACGTTGGCGACCATAATGTTGGATTCTTCATCAAAACGTGCGCGTAGCTCGATCACGGCAGTGACTTCTTTGCCATTACGTGCGGCTTCTGCAAGTACCTGCACAATTTCAGAATCTGGGCCACTACGATACAGCGTTTGCTTAATCGCCAACACATTTGGGTCTTTCGCCGCTTCTTTGAGTAAATTAATCACTGGCTGAAAAGAGTCAAATGGGTGATGTAGCAACACATCCTGCTTTTTCAGAATCTCAAACATCGGTTTTTGCTTCCGAAATATTTTTGGAATCACAGGTGCAAAAGGTGGATATTTCAATTCAGGTCGGTCAAAACTACTGGTCAGACGCGACAGGTTAATCGGCCCGCTAATCCGATATAATTGCTGCTCATCTAAATCAAACTCTCTGAGCAAATAATCAATAATATCTTGCGGGCAATCATCTTCAATTTCTAAACGTACCGCACGCCCAAAACGACGTGACGATAATTCATCTTTTAAGGCAACTGCCAAATCATCGACATCTTCGGCCAAAATCAGGTCGGCATTGCGGGTCACTCGAAACGCATAGCAACCTGTGGCTTTCATGCCTGGGAACAGATCATTGATATGCTGCTGAATAATCGCAGTCAAGAAAATATGTTCAGTCGCACTACCTGCCACTTCTTTTGGCAAATTGATTAAACGTGGCAAAGAGCGTGGCGCAGGCACAATCGCCATTTCAATTTCACGTCCAAAAGCATCTTTGCCTTGTAAACTGACAATAAAGTTCAGACTTTTATTGACCAAACGCGGAAATGGATGCGATGGGTCTAGGCTAATTGGCGTTAAAACAGGCTGTACCTGACGGGCAAAATAATCGGCAATCCACGCTTTATGTTTATCCACAATGTCATGGTATTGAATAAAGTGAATCCCTAAACTTTGCAGCTGCGGCAAAATGGCATAATTTAAAGTGTCGTATTGCTGCTTCACCGCCTGATGCACTTTATCAGACAGTTCTACCAAGACCTGTTCAGTCGGAATGGCATCTGGGGTACGGGTAATGGCATTCAAATCGAGTTGCTTCATTAAACCTGCAACGCGAATTTCAAAAAACTCATCTAAATTACGTGAAAAAATAATTAAAAAATTGAGTCGCTCTAAAATAGGTAACTCTGGGTCTAAAGCTTGCGCCAAGACCCGACGGTTAAACTCAATTAAAGAGAGTTCACGATTAAAATAAGTATCAGATGAATGCTGAAAGTGTTCCATATCTTCTCTATGCTGTTTTTAAGACAGTCTGCTTATTTCGCCTCTGTGCAAGGCATGGTAGGTAGAGATTATGACAATCATGTTACACCCACAATCAATCGCAGAACATTTCGTCAAAATTGGGTATATGTAAAAAATTGATTTTTATTTATTTTATTTTACATTTAATCTATTTTTATAGCAAAAAGGAAGATTTCGCCCTTCCCTTTCGCGGCCAGTTCGTTATCTAGTTTTAGCCAAGTAAGTGCTGACTTTGTACTCGCTGTACTCCTTGTGCCAACATCTGTTGCCATGCTTGTTCTAAAGAGCCATTTAAATCAATCGCTTTGGTGGCATCTTCAATCACATAGGTGCTAAAACCCAACTCACAGGCATCTATTGCCGTCCACGCCACACAAAAGTCGGTGGCAATGCCCACAATATAAACCGTATCAATTTCACGGGCTTTTAAATAGGCCGCCAAGCCTGTGGTGGTTTTGCGGTCTGCTTCCATAAAGGCAGAATAACTGTCTATTTGCTCGTGAAAACCTTTGCGTATAATCAATTGTGCTGTAGGCAAATCTAAATCTGGGTGTAATTCAGCATCAGCTGTGCCTTGCACACAATGCACAGGCCACAACACTTGCTCGCCATAACTGAGCTGAATCTGCTCATAGTCCTGTTTGCCTGCATGGTTGGCAGCAAAGGACACATGCGTTGCAGGATGCCAGTCTTGGGTGATCACAATGTTCTGAAACACACGTCCCAACGCATTAATGCAGGGAATAATTTGATCGGCATTTGCAACCGCCAAATTACCTCCTGGACAAAAACCATTTTGCACATCAACCACAATCAAGGCATTATTCAGCTGCTGCATGCTGTTTCCTTTCCCATCTTAAACGCTACCCTCAGCATAGCTGAAATTTAAGTCTGAGTTGTATCGCTTTGATAAAAATAAAAAGAATCGTTTTCGGCACAATGTTGATAGTTCGGTAGCTGTAACAATAATTGCCGTACAAAACGTGGATAGATTTTGGCTTTGCGTGCAGTCGCGGCATGAAAATAAAAATAAGGCAGTGGATGCCGAGTTAAATAATTGACCAAATGCTGTCGGGTTAAACGCATCACCTGAAAGGCATCAATACCTGCGTTGACATCTTCATAAGTAGCTTGATCGGCAAATGCCAGCCACGCGTTTTGTTTTGGAGAAGTCCGTGTTGCTCGAAAATGGCGTTTCAGTTCTAAAATAAATTCATATTCAATCAGATACAGCGAAAACTGCTGTTGATCCAACTGAAATTCTGCAATCAATTTTTTCTGCTTCAAATGATACTCTTATATTTACTGTTTTTTAGGACTTATTATACCCTGCTTGCGTCATTGCCACCCAGTAGAACAGGCAGCTTTGCGACAGTACTTGTCACACTTCATTCGAGCATTTTCTCTCAAAAATCAGCGATCAACATACAAAAAAACAGCCTGCAGGTGCAGGCTATTTGGTCTTTCAACTGTTCTCATCCTTTTAAACAGTTTGAATACGACGTACCAATAACAACATGAAAATGGCTGAAATAATAATACATGGAATAGCTGCTGAAATAACCCCAGCCGCACCAAAGCCTGCTGCCAACAACTGACCTGCAATAGCAGGGCCAAGCATTGCGCCTACACGACCAACAGCAGAGGCAACACCGACCCCAGTACCACGTACTTCAGTTGGGTAGACAATACTACCAAAAGCATATAACACGCCCTGACAGCCAATCACAAAAGCACCGACCAAAGCTGAAGCCATATACATTTGCATGAGTGAACCCGCTGCATTTAGAGCAAATAAACCTGCCAAAATACCACCATACATCAATAAAATCACGTAGGCTTTTTTCCAACGGTCGGTCAGCATACCCAAAATTACAGTACCGACTGTCGCACTCACCATGAAATAGAACTGTGCAGTACTGCCTTCTTTACGCGAGAAACCTAATTCCATAAATAAAGATGGTAACCAGCTCAACATGATGTAAACCACCATCAAGGTAAAGAAGTAACTCACCCAAATAAATAAGGTACGCAATAAGTTTTGTGAATTAAACAAATCTTTAAAAGATGCTTTTGGCGCAGCATTTTGTGCTGTGACATCTTTACCTGCCGCTTGTGCTTTTAAGAATTCACGTGATTCTGGCAATAACCACATCATCAATGGAATGACAATAAATGGCAGCAAACCACCCAAATAGAAAATGTTTTTCCAGTTTGAGCCAAAATCTGTACTGGCAATTAAAGATAAAATGGCTGCACCCACAGGCATACCACAATACATCAAGCCCACAGCACGACCACGGTTTTGTGGCGAAACAGCTTCAGATGCCAAAGTAATTAAAATTGGCATGGCTGCCCCTAAACCCGCACCTGCCAAGAAGCGCACCGCCAATAGGCTTTCAAAGCTATTCACCCACACCGTACATAAGGTAAATAAAGCAAAGACTGCTGTAGACCAGATTAATACTTTTTTACGACCAATACGGTCTGCAAAACGTCCGCCAACCAAAGCACCTGGCAATAAACCTAAAATACCCGCACTAAAAAATACCCCAAGCTGCGAGCTGTCTAAACCAAAATGCTCACGGATACCTGCCGCAGCAATACCTGCTGCCTGAATATCCAGACCTTCAATCACTGCAATTAAAAAGCAGATCGCGACGGTAATAACCGCATGCCGCTGATCGCTATGTTGTGTTGATCTATCCATTGGGTCCCTCTACTAGAATTAGATAGCCATGTGAAAGCCTGCATCTTGCGCAGTTTTAAACTGCAGCAATAGCTATCAATAAGTGTTAGACCAAAGTGAATTTTTTCAGATCAGCGCAAACGTGTTGCGCAGCATGTAGAAAAAAACATAGCGAAAAAAACAATAAATCTGGCAAATTACACGCTATTTTCCCGCTTAAAGCAGTAAATTCAGCGCAAGATTTCTCACCATTTAAGAAGTCAGCGACAACATAGTTAGACTTAAAAGCTATTATTCTTAAGAATCAAAAATCAAAATATCCCGATTAAAACAGTCAGATATAAGAGCTATAAGGTCTGAATTGAGCGTTTTTTTATATAAATATCTAGGGTCTGTTGACAATTCATCTATGTTTGCGACGTGAGAGATATATCTCGCAAGATTTTTTAGCTGATATAAGGCATGAGACAGGAAATTTAGTCATTCTAAATGACTGGCACATAACGCAATAGCAGCAAAAAATATGCTCGCCCCCTTGCGCAGCAAACAAAGCAACGCTTTGTTCTTGCTCATGTGGGTTGCGCCATACCAATGAAAATTTGGGTACAAAGGAGATGGTTATTATTTTTTTATTTTGAACAACAAGCTGCTGATCCTAAAATACTAAATTAAACAAAGTTTATGATTGCTTTGACGAAAGCATATTGTTCTGACACACTGAATCAGTCATAATTTGGCTAAGCATTATTTAATCAATTTGATTGAATTTTGACCCAAATCAAAATACTGCAACCATCCACATCTACCTTTTCTACACCTCTGTGGATGGAAAAATAGGATCTTTTTAAAAAATGACTCAGCAAGCACAGACCATTCAAGGCTCAATTGTCGCAATTGTCACCCCAATGTTAGAAGATGGCAGCGTAGATTGGAAAGGTCTCGAGAAGCTCGTTGAGTGGCACATAGAACAAGGTACCAACAGTATTGTTGCTGTAGGTACAACTGGTGAAGCATCGACCTTAAGTATGGAAGAGCACACCAAAGTGATCGCAGAAATTATTCGCGTCGCAAATAAGCGTATTCCTGTCATTGCTGGTACTGGTGCAAACTCAACGCATGAAGCCATCGAACTGACCAAAGAAGCACAACAATTGGGCGCAGATGCGGCCTTATTGGTAACGCCTTATTATAATAAGCCAACTCAGGAAGGTTTATACCAGCACTATAAAGCAATTGCAGAAGCAGTTGATTTACCTATCATTTTATATAATGTACCGGGTCGTACTGGTGTAGATATGTCAAATGAAACGGTCATCCGTCTTGCAGACATCCCAAATATTGTGGGCGTAAAAGATGCAACGGGCGATGTGCCACGTGGTCAGCAATTATTGGCTGGCTTAACAGGCAAAAACATGGTGGTGTATTCAGGCGATGACGCTACGGCATATCAATTGATGCTGCACGGTGCAAAAGGCAATATTTCTGTAACTGCCAATGTTGCACCAAAAGCCATGAGCCAAGTTTGCGCGGCTGCAATCGCAGGTGATGCTGCAGGTGCAGAGCAACAAAACAGTGCGATTGCAAATTTACACAATATTCTATTTTGTGAATCGAACCCAATTCCTGTGAAATGGGCACTTCATGAAATGGGATTAATTGGTACAGGAATTCGCCTGCCATTAACTCCGCTTGCAGAACAATATCGTGCACCGTTACGCGAAGCCCTTCAGGCTGCGGGTGTCATTCAATAAAAGAGCTTAGTATGATGCAATTACGTTTTGGTTTTATCGCCGCACTTTCAGTATTGAGTTTGGCTGGTTGTAGTTCTCTTTCCATCAATAATGGTTCATTGGACTATAAAGACGCCGCTACTTTAGCACCACTTCAATATCCAGAAGGTTCTGTGGTTCGACCTGCAACACCGTTGTATCCTGCACCAAGCGTTGACCCTTTAGCAACGGCAAATGCACCTAAGCTTGAAAATGCACGTGGCAACCGTTTTGCGATGCCACGTCCTGAAGCCATGCAAGCCAGCAGCAACACAGTTCAAGACAGTACGCAAATTGGACGTCCTCAACCCGTAGTTGACGGAAACCAAAATCCGTTGCTCAAAATTGATGGAAATTCTGCTACAATTTGGCAATACACACTTGCCACCCTCAGCAGTCTGAATTACAGCATTGTTGGTCAAAGTAAGAACCGTTACGAGGCAACCATTAAGGTCGATCAACAGATTTATGTCTTAAGATTGACCTCTGTCGGTTCGAGCAACAACCTAGCTGTATTCAATGCCGATAACAGCTTTGCAGATCAAGAAAAAGCTGCAGATCTGTTGGCCCAGATTTACCAAAATTGGCCAGCCTAGCCGTACTAGGCATTTTTTTTTGAAAAAGGTTCCCTCATGTTAAAACAAACCTTGCTCTATACTGGTAAAGCAAAATCTGTTTATACCACAGACAGTGCAGACCACCTGATTTTAGTCTTTCGTGATGATGCCTCTGCGTTCAATGGCGAAAAAATCGAACAACTAGATCGTAAAGGTAAGGTGAACAACCGTTTTAACGCCTTTATCATGGAAAAATTGGCTGAAGCGGGTATCGAAACTCACTTTGAAAAACTACTTACACCAAACGAAGTATTGGTGAAAAAGTTAGACATGATTCCTGTAGAGTGCGTTATTCGTAACTACGCTGCAGGTTCACTCTGCCGTCGTTTAGGTGTAGAAGAAGGTAAAGAACTGACCCCACCTACATTTGAATTGTTCTTTAAAGATGACGCTCTTGGCGACCCAATGGTAAACGAATCTCAAGCGATTACTTTAGGTTGGGCCAATGCTGAACAATTGGCAAAAATGAAAGAATTAACTTACCAAGTCAACGATGTATTAAAAGCATTGTTTGATGCAGGTAACATGATTTTGGTCGACTTCAAACTTGAGTTTGGTGTATTCCACGACCGTATTGTGTTGGGTGATGAGTTCTCTCCAGACGGTTGCCGTTTATGGGACAAAGACACCAAGAAGAAACTCGACAAAGACCGTTTCCGTCAAGGTTTAGGCGGTGTGGTTGAAGCTTATGAAGAAGTTGCTGCACGTTTAGGCATCGACTTAGACAATATCTAATTCAAGCTTTTCAATTTTAAAAGCTGAATTCCCAAAACCGAGCAACATTGCTCGGTTTTTTGTATTTTGCTGTAGACCAAACAGGGTTTACAAACCAAATCTTTGAAAAAATCGCCCCATCCACAATGCCCAGTCTGTCTGCCTATTTTTAAATTTATCTGAATTTAAATTGTGTATTCTGCAATTCCGTGTATGCTTGTTGTCATACTAGAAAAATATGAAGTTCGTTTTAATCGTCTAAGTCCGTAGTTTTATTTTGTAATCCTTCGTTTGTTCAGATTTTAAGTCGCATCTTTTTCCCAGTTATTCCAAATCTTTTTTAGATTGCAACATATTAAAATTCAGCAGGATATTTCCCTATGTCAAATCCGACAATGAAAGGCACGGTAAAGTGGTTTAACGAAACTAAAGGTTTTGGTTTTATTCAACCAGAATCTGGTCCAGATGTGTTTGCGCATTTCAGCGAAATCGCACACTCAGGCTTCAAGACTTTACACGAAGGTCAGCAAGTTGAATTCAGCATTGCGCAAGGTCAAAAAGGCCCGAATGCTGTAAACATCAAACCGCTTTAAACCTTTGAATGCAGCACTCAAGGCTGCAAACAAATCTAAAAAAGCTCAAGTTGATTCTTGAGCTTTTTTTATGCCAATACTTTTACAAATATCTTTTCAGCTATACCAAATCGCTTAGGATTGAGTCTGCTGCCAACGACGTTGTTGTAAACGCTCACCTTCCACTTCACGTTTATTACGTGCCGACTCATACAACTTTGTGCCTTTCAGTTCAGGCGGCAAATAGTCCTGTAGCACAAAATGCTCTGGGTAATTGTGCGGATACAAATAATCTACGCCATAGCCTTGTTCTTTCATCAGTTTGGTCGGTGCATTACGCAAATGCAGTGGCACAGGTAAGTTGGCGGTTTTTTCAGCCAAATCCATGGCTTTATTAATTGCCAAATAAGTACTGTTACTTTTGGCACTGGTTGCCAAATATACTGCACATTGTCCTAAAATAATCCGCGCTTCGGGCATACCCAGCACTTGTACCGAGCGGAAACACTCGCCTGCCAATAACAAGGCATTCGGATTTGAATTGCCAATATCTTCCGAAGCAGCAATCAACATGCGACGCGCAATAAAGCTCGGGTCTTCACCGCCTTTGAGCATGCGCGCCATCCAATACAATGCAGCATCGGGGTCACTGCCACGAATTGACTTAATAAAAGCCGATACCAAATCATAATGTTGCTCGCCTGACTTGTCATAACGGGCAATGTTTTGTTGCGCAACCTTGACCACAATCGCGTTGGTGATGATATTTTCCACCTCGGGTTCAAAGGTGCTTGCCACCAAGTCCAGTAGGTTTAAAGCCTTGCGTGCATCACCTGCAGCAAACTGAATCAGAGCATCAAATTCTTCAATCTGAATATAACGGTCTTTTAAGAATTGATCTTGCTGAATGGCTTGAGTAAGCAAAGTCTGAATCGAATCGGCATCTAAAGCCTTTAAGGTATAGACCTGACAACGTGAAAGCAGCGCACTATTGACTTCAAAAGATGGATTTTCAGTGGTCGCACCAATTAAGGTGATTTTGCCCTTTTCCACCGCATTTAATAAGGCATCTTGCTGCGACTTATTAAAGCGATGAATTTCATCAATAAACACCACTGGTGTGAGCAAATCGCCGCCTTCGGCAATAATTTCACGCAGCTCTTTGACCCCAGTATTCAAGGCAGAAAGGCTGATAAAAGGACGATCTACCGCCTGCGCCAACAGCAAAGCGATGGTGGTTTTCCCCACCCCTGGTGGCCCCCAGAAAATAATTGAAGGCAAATGCCCCTGATCAATCATTTGGCGTAACGGCGCTTGCTCACCTAAAAGATGATCTTGACCAATAATTTGCGATAAATCGCGTGGACGCAAACGCTCAGGCAGTGGAATATGACTCTCTGACATCTTGTTATTTCTATACTTGACTTCAACCTAGTCTACTATGATCTCAAGCTTTGGAGTATTTCTAATCGTACCGATTTATCGCTAAAACACGATTCAAAGTTTATTCTGCAGTATGAATTAACGCACCCAACGCACCACATAATCTTCTATATCTTCTTCTGCAACATCCAGTTCTGAAATACAACGCCCTGCCGCAGATTTTTTGGCTTTAATCACACTTTGGCGTGAGCCCGTATTTAAGTAATGCCAAGATGGCAAATTTTTGCCCTGTTTTAAACGACGATAGGCACAACTTGGCGGCAACCAGTGAATTTTTTCTAGTTTTCCGGGGGTAAGTTGAATGCAATCGGGCACAAAGTCAAAGCGATTGGCATAATCTGAACAACGTGCTGTGTTACAGTCCAGTAACTTGCACGCCACTTTGGTATAGGCCACTTCTTGCGTGTCTTCATCTTCTAGTTTGACCAAACAGCATAAACCGCAACCATCGCACAAGGCTTCCCATTCCGCAGTATTTAAGGCATTCAGCGGATAGTTTTTCCAAAATTCAGGTCGTAATTGATCAGACATAGCGCACAGAAAATAACAAAACTGCGTCATTATAACAGCCTTGTTTCAACTTGTTGCTTTTGTTTAGTCTTTAAATGAATCAAACACTTAACTCAAACAACTGAACATTTAATACACAAAAACAAAACAGTGTGCTGCGTTCAGCTCCCTATACTAAATTCAGAAGCTATAAAAACACATGGAGAACAATTATGTTTCGTTGGGCTATAATCTTCGCAGTGATTGCGTTAATCGCGAGTTTACTTGGTTTTGGTGGTGTCGCAGGTTTATCCAAAGACTTTGCCATTATTTTATTGGTGATTGCTGTGATTTTGGCAATTGTTGGTTTCCTCTCTCGCGGAAAAATCTAGTGACCTCGTCTATAAATTCCTAAAAATCAGATAAAAAAGAAGGATTTTTCCTTCTTTTTTTATGTCCGCTTTTTACGCAACAAATGCCAATTTGGCTATTTTAAAAATATTTTCTCACATTTATAGGCAGTATTTACCCTGTTTTTAAAAATGCGTGCCATATTATTATGCTTTAATCATGGCATTGAAAACGATAAGGAATAAGGCATGGCTTTAGCAATCAAAACTCGCGAAATTGAATATACGGCTGCAGATGGCAGCAAACTGATCGGTTATTTTGCTGCACCAGAAACAGCACAAGCTGTCGCGGGGATGATTGTCGCACCTGAATGGTGGGGACGTAACGAATACACCGAACAACGCGCGCGTGAATTGGCTGAACATGGTTTTGCAGCCTTAGCGATTGATATGTATGGCGATAAAAAAGTCACCACCACCGCAGCCCAAGCCAATGAATGGATGATGCAAACTTTTGCAGATGCTGACACAATTGTGACTCGTGCGTCTGCAGCTTTGGACACTTTAGCTGCCCAACCTGAAGTAAATCGCGATAAACTCGCTGCAATTGGTTTCTGTTATGGCGGCAAAGTCGTTCTGGATTTGGCTCGTTCTGGCGCAGCATTAAAAGCAGTGGTGACCTTCCACGCCAACCTCAGCCCGAAAGCCCCTGCACAACAAGGTCAGGTACAAGCCGAGATTTTGGTGTTGCATGGTGAACTGGACAGCATGGTGACTTTAGACGACGTCGCAAGTTTCCGTGAAGAAATGCACGCGGCTCAAGTAGAGCATGAAGTGATTATTTTTGAAGATGCCAAACACGGCTTTAGTAACCCTCAAGCCGATGAACGTGCCAAAGCCAATGGGGTCGATTTAGGCTATAACGCATCGGCAGAGCAACAAGGTTTAGCTGCCATGTATGAAGTGTTGGATCGTCGTTTAGCAGATTAATCTGCTGTTCACATTACG
Source organism: Acinetobacter sp. SwsAc5 (assembly GCF_013391485.1). Lineage (NCBI taxonomy): Bacteria > Pseudomonadati > Pseudomonadota > Gammaproteobacteria > Moraxellales > Moraxellaceae > Acinetobacter > Acinetobacter sp. SwsAc5. The sequence goes on along the minus strand of NZ_JACAXD010000011.1, from coordinate 35,401 downwards.
CAGCATATACTCAACGCAAGCCAAGAAAATTTTAAAGAAGAGGATATAACAATGACTGAGCAATGCCCTTATTGCAATTTTGATGATTATGATGTTTTGGCAAAAAATGAATTTGGGGTAATTTTGCCTGAACCCAATGCCCTGTCTAAAGGACATTGCGTGATCATTCCGCTACGTCACGTCGGCTCTTTTTTTGACATTACAGACAAAGAACGTAAAAGTTTATTGTCTTTATTAGAATTGGCGCGCAATGAGTTACAATTGCGTCATCAACCTGCAGGTTTCCATGTGGGTTTTAATGATGGCGATGTGTTTGATGCTAAATCTGAGCATTTACACATCCACATTATTCCACGCTATGAAGGTCAGACCTTAAAATTGGATAACCGTTGGGGTATGAGCGGTCAAATTTAAACCACGACTCGTTTTATCCCAAACCAAGTGAAACCAAACCTAAAGAAGAAGATGCACGCTCATCTTCTTTTTTTATGCACGTAATTCCCACGCCAGTTTGGCTATACTAAGCCGCTACTTTACAAACTGGGTTCGCATGACTGCTTTTTCATTTTCCGATGCTCTCCTCACGTGGTTCGATCAACACGGACGCCATGACCTGCCGTGGCAAGTCGCCGATGATCCCTATGCGGTGTGGGTGTCTGAAATCATGCTGCAACAAACTCAGGTCAAAACCGTATTGCAATATTTTGAGCGTTTTTTGCAGCGCTTTCCGACAGTGCAAGATTTAGGACGTGCAACTTGGGATGAAGTTGCACCGTATTGGGCAGGTTTAGGCTATTACGCCCGCGCCCGCAACTTGCATAAAGCCGCAGCCATTGTGGCACAGCAAGGACATTTTCCAAGTACGCTCGAACAGTGGATGGCTTTGCCGGGCATTGGTCGCTCTACGGGTGGTGCCATGATGTCGCTGGGTTTACGCCAATACGGCGTCATTATGGATGGCAACGTCAAACGGGTTTTAGCACGTTTTTTTGCTATTGAAGATGATTTATCCAAACCTGTACATGAACGTGCCATGTGGCAACTGGCAGAACAGCTCTGCCCCGAAGTGCGTAATCACGACTATACGCAGGCTATTATGGATTTGGGCGCCACCATTTGTACCCCCAAAAAACCACTGTGCTTATATTGCCCAATGCAACAACACTGCAAAGCACATCAACAAGGTTTAGAGCAGGAATTGCCCTTTAAAAAACCGAAAAAAGCCGTACCCGTTAAATCTGCACAGGTCTTAGTACTGCAATGCGCAGATCAGTGGTTATGGCAACAACGTCCCAATACAGGACTTTGGGGTGGACTATGGTGTTTGCCTGTCATTGAAGATGCACAGGCTTTTGAGCAACTGTGTCAAAGCTTGAGCCTTAAACAGGTACAGCAACGCGCACAGATTTCACATAGCTTTACCCATTTCACTTGGCAGCTTGAAGCACTGTGTTTTCAGGTCGATGCTGATCTACAAGAACACTTGGCAATAGAACTGAATGCAGATTGGTATAGTCCGCAACAAGCCAGCGATTTAGGCATTCCAACCGCCATGAAAAAATTGATCTCAGCAATCAATCTGTGACATAGTCAAGCATCGTGATGAATGAAAATTTTGCTTTCACTGCCATTACAAGGATGTCTTATGTTTCGATGGATTGCTGTTTTAAGCCTGTCACTCTTCACTTTATTGATTGCGGCCTGTAGTTCTACACCGAAACGTCCCAGTTCCCCACTCCCGCCTGCCTTGGTGCAAAAACTCAATCAAATGAGTTTAAAAAACCGCTTACCCATTCCTGTACAGGGCATTAAAGCACATCAGTTGAATGACACTTGGGGTGCATCTCGTAGTCGCGGACGTTTACATGAAGGCATCGACATCATTGCTCCGAAAGGCAGCAAAGTGTATAGCGCCACAGAAGGTTTAATTGCAGACTTACGCGATAATCGCTTAGGTGGTAAAGTAATTTGGATATTAGGGCCTGCAGGCACTTGGCATTATTATGCACACTTAGATGGACATAAGCGTGGACTCAAAGTTGGCGATTATGTCAAAGCTGGGGCACATATTGGCTATGTGGGCAATACAGGCAATGCCCGACATACCGCAGCACATTTGCATTATGGGCTCTATTTAAATGGTAAAGGACGCGGTGCGGTCAATCCTTATCCTTATTTACGTTAATTTTGTTAGGAACATTTCATGTCTGAAGCCCTGATTAATCGACTGGTGGAATTTGCTGAATCTGGCAATCAACAAAAAATTGTATTGGCAGGACAAAGCCATCAAGGTTGGGTCATGGAAATTACCGAAGATGCCTTACTCATCAGCACAGGCTACTCAGATAAAGTCGGTAAAGATAACTGGATTTCCTTTCAGGACTTAGAACAGGCCGAGTTATATTATTGGGATAACCAAAACGACCAATGGACGCAATTTCAGCTTTAATCTGCCCGATTATTTTATACCTTAATTGATCAGGAGTACGCACATGACCTTACAACGCTGTGGCTGGTGCTCCGATGATCCGCTCTATATGGCCTATCACGATTTAGAATGGGGACGACCTGTATTTGCAGAAGCACATCTGTTTGAAATGCTTTGCCTAGAAGGTCAACAAGCAGGTTTGTCTTGGATTACTGTTCTAAAAAAACGTGAAGCTTATCGTCAGCATTTTTTTCAATACAGCATTGTTGAAATTGCAGCCCTCAGTGATGATGAGATCGCACTTAAATTACAAGATGCAGGTTTGATTCGGCACGCAGGCAAATTAACTGCCATTCGTGACAATGCAATTGCATGGCAACAATTAAAAGATGATGAGACAGACGTTGTGAAATGGCTCTGGGATTTTGTCGCACAGCAGCCTATTTCTAATGACGTGCCTGACTATCGTCTTGCCCCTGCCCAAACCACAACCAGTGTGGCCATGTCTAAAGCCTTAAAGAAAAAAGGGTTTAAATTTGTAGGGCCAACTACCTGTTATGCCTTTATGCAGGCCGTTGGTATGGTCAATGACCATGAAAATCACTGCAACTTTAAAAACCTGACACAGGTTCAGCATACTAATCCTTAGCCGTAATCACACAGTCAGCCCATGACAAGGACAGTGCAATATGAGTAATACAATTCGAGCCTATGCCGCAATGCAAGCGGGTGAACCACTACAAGCCTATGAGTTTGATGCAGGTGAACTGCAGGCACATCAAGTAGAAGTCAAAGTTGAATATTGCGGCTTATGTCATTCCGATCTCTCGGTCATTCAAAATGACTGGCATTCTTCAGTCTATCCTGTAGTGGCAGGACATGAAATTATTGGCACCATTACCCAATTGGGTGCAGAAGCCAAGGGCTTAAAAGTTGGACAGCGCGTAGGTATTGGCTGGACAGCAGACAGTTGCCAATACTGCGATGCCTGTGTAGCGGGAGAACAAGTACTGTGCAGCAATGGCACCACAGCCACCATTGTCGGGCATGCAGGTGGTTTTGCCGATAAAGTCCGTGCAGGCTGGCAATGGGTCATCCCCTTACCCGATGCGGTCGATCCTGTCAGTGCAGGGCCGTTACTCTGTGGGGGAATTACCGTATTTGATCCGATCCTGAAACACCAAATTCAGGCAGTGCATCATGTTGCTGTGATTGGTATTGGTGGCTTAGGCCACATTGCAATCAAACTCTTAAAAGCATGGGGCTGTGAAATTACGGCCTTTAGTACTAACCCCGACAAAACTGCAGAATTGTTGGCCATGGGGGCAGATCATGTGGTGAACAGCCGTGATGCCGCTGCGCTTAAAACCCAACGTGGCAAATTTGACCTGATTTTAAGTACGGTAAATGTGAGCTTGGACTGGAATGCCTATTTAAGCACGCTGGCACCGCATGGCACTATTCACATGCTAGGTTTAGCGCTGGAACCCATGCCTATTAAGGCAGGCAGCTTGATTGGTGGTGCAAAATCAGTGACGGGGTCTTCAACAGGTTCACCCAAAGCTCTGCGTCAATTACTTCAATTTGCAGCACGCAAACAGATTGCCCCGCAAGTCGAAGTTTTTCCAATGTCACAGATCAATCAGGCCATTGAACATTTGCATCAAGGCAAGGCTCGCTATCGGGTGGTGTTAAAGGCCGACTTTGACTGATTTTAAGTTAAATCAGGATAGTCAAATATATTTATGTCTATCTTTATTTAGGTAAAACCGCTTATCTAAAAACCTAGATAACATGAAGATACTCGGAAGTGTCATCCACAACCTGCGTAGTATTAGACCATTATTTTTTTTGTGAAATAATGAAAGGGATACAAGCATTAAACAGGTTTTGTGGATGACAATGGTTTTGCCCACTTTTGCCGAAACAAAAGTGGGTCGAACCGAAGGTTAATCCAATTATTGGACGACAAGCCCACAGAACGCTGTCTTAATCATTTTACGATTACAATAAAAATTTTCCTGCAGCTCAAACTAAATCAGAGTTTTCTTAATTTGCTCACAGCGAATCCTGAATTGATAAGATTTATGTATAAAAAATGTTTTAGATATTCAGTCTGTTATAGAATAAACTGCGTAAGCAGCATATATTAAAACGTTGAATCGATACCTGCTTCAACGCAGGTATCAAAATAGAAAAGTCTGTAAAAAAGTCTGCTAAGATGAATGCTGCTTTTTTAACTATAAAATGAATTTGAGAAAACCTATGAGTAAAGCCTTACCCATCGCTGTTGCTGTAATTTTAGGCGGTGCTGCACTTGTTCCTGTTTATTATGCCTCTCAAAACCCTGCGGTTGCGACTTCTAAGGCGTCTGCAAATGCCTCAGCCGTTGAAAAAATCAGCTACGCTTTGGGTTATGAAGTGGCACATCAAACCCCACCAGAGCTGGACATCAACAGCTTTGTAACAGGTGTGCGTGAAGGTCATGCGCGTAAACAACCTGCTTATACCGAAGAAGAACTACAAAAAGCCTATGAACAGTTCCAGCAAGAGTTGCAACAAAAACAAACGACTCAAGCACAAGCTGCCCAAACTGCCAGTGATTCATTCTTAACTGAAAATGGTAAAAAAGCAGGCGTACAAACCACAGCATCTGGCTTACAGTACCAAGTCGTTAAAGAAGGTACAGGCAAACAGCCAACAGCAAGCTCTGTGGTGAAAGTGCACTACACCGGTAAACTGGTCGATGGCAAAGTATTTGACAGCTCAGTACAACGTGGCGAACCAATTGAATTCCCACTGAACCAAGTGATTCCAGGTTGGACTGAAGGCTTACAACTTATGAAAGAAGGCGGCAAAGCCACGCTGTATATCCCATCACAATTGGGCTACGGTGAACAAGGCGTACCGGGTATGATTCCTGCCAACAGTACCTTAATTTTTGATGTTGAACTGATTGAAGTGAAATAACAACATCGCCCTTTCAGGAGAGCTTGGCTCTCCTGTATTGTCTTAGGACGGAAATAATGAAAAAACACCTCGCCCTTGTGTGTATTGTGCTACTCAGTAGCAGTGGTTTTGCAAAAACAGTGACCAATAAAAGCCCTGTCGCAGATCAGGTGGGTTATAGCTTTGGCTATTTAATGGGGCGCAGCAATGCTGAAACGCTAAAAGACATTGATTTAGAAGCCTTTATGACAGGCTTAAAAATGGCTACCCAAGACCAGCCTGCCAGTCTGAGCGATGAAGAAATGGCACGGGTTTTAACCCAATTTAGAAAACAAGCCGAAGCCAAGCAACTGATTGAACTGAAAAAAGTAGCCGATGCCAATGTAAAAATTGGGCAAGCCTTTTTAAGTAACAATGCAAAAAAGGCAGGGGTAAAAGTCACTAAGTCTGGCTTGCAATATCAAGTCTTACAAGCGGGTGCAGGTAAATCACCAAAAGCCACCTCGACTGTCAAAGTGCATTATGAAGGTCGCCTAATTGATGGTACGGTATTTGACAGCTCCATTGCTCGTGATCAGGCCGCTGAATTTCAGGTGAGTCAAGTCATTCAGGGCTGGACTGAAGGTTTACAGCTAATGAAAGTCGGTGCCAAATACCGCTTCTTCATTCCTGCTGCATTGGCCTACGGTCAAATTGGCTCAGGTGATGCCATTGAGCCAAACAGCACGCTTATTTTTGATGTGGAACTCTTAGAGATTTTAAAATAATCACCGCTCACACTTTTGATCAAGCGCTGAGAGAAAAATACCGCAATTAAAATTGCGGTATTTTTTTACTTGATGTTTGGAATGCAATCAACAGCGATTTCTGTATTTATGGTTTTAAATGACGTGGTCTAAAACCTGTTGCCAACAAACCAATGGCATACGCCAGCACACCCACCACACATAGTGCAGTCACTTCAGCCACACGCATCCACTGTGATACATCACCGTTATACCAAGTTAAGGCGTACCACAACGCAGCAATCATCACCGCATTGGCAACGGAAAATTGCAGAATAAGTTTTTTCCAGTGTGCACCAAAACGGAAAATCTTACGCTGATGCAAATAAAAATACAGCATGCCAGCATTGACCAAAGCCGAACCTGAAGATGCCAATGCCAATGCCATGTGCTCAGCTTCCCAATCAATCAGTTTAAAGAAGCCAATAAACACCACGTTTAAAATGGCATTGGCTGCTACGGCCATTAAACCAACACGTACTGGGGTTTTGGTGTCTTGCTGCGCATAAAAGCCCGGTGCAAAGACTTTAATCAGCATGAATGAAATTACCCCTGCACTCATACATTGCAAGGCCAAAGCCGTCATTTGTGTGTCTTGAAAGGTAAACTGACCACGCTCAAACAAGGCCTGAATAATCGGGGTAGACAGCATAAACAGTGCAATACTGGCAGGTACACCCACCAAAATAATTACCCGTGCCGCCCAGTCCATCATGCCACGGAATTTATCCATATTCTGTTCTGCATGACGTGCAGACAGTGACGGTAAAATAACCGTACCAATCGCCACACCAATTAAACCTAGCGGCAACTCTGTCATACGTTCTGCACTATACAACCAAGATACCGAACCATCCTGCATGAAAGAGGCCCAAATGGTATTGAGTAACAGGTTAATTTGCGTGACCGACACCCCAAACAAAGCAGGCAGCATCAGCTTCATAATCCTATCCACACCTTCATGTTTAAAATCAACCTTGGGTGGAATCAGCAGTTTTTTACGCCACAATTCAGGAATTTGAATTGCAAGTTGTAAAGCCCCTGCAATAATCACCGCCCAGCCCAGTGCCATAATTGGCTCTGCCATGTACGGCGTGAGCCATAAAGCCCCTGCAATCATTGCCAGATTCAGCAATACAGGTGCAAATGCAGGCGTAGTAAATGAGCCGTAGCTGTTTAAAATACTGCTGGCAAATGCCGTTAACGACATAAATAACAAATAAGGAATGGTCAGGCGGAACATATCGGTCGCCAAAGCAAACTTGGCAGGGTCGCTATGGAAGCCCGGTGCGTAGATATACATCACCGCAGGTGCAGCCACCATGGCAACAAAGGTTAGTCCTGTCATTACTGTCATTAGACAGCCAAAGACCCGACTAATCAGAATTTGTACTTCGGCATGGGTACGACTGGTTTTGTATTCGGTCAGTACCGGAATAAAGGCCTGCGAAAATGCCCCTTCGGCAAACAAACGCCTGAAAAAGTTGGGAATACGAAACGCCACCACAAAGGTATCGAAATCTTTACCTGCACCAAATACATTCAGCAACACCACGTCACGGACTAATCCAAGTACTCGTGACAGCATGGTCATTGCACTGACAATAAAGGTCGATCGCCAAAGCGCCATCGTTACCACCCAATTAAAAATTTAGTCGCTATTGTAATCAAAGCATCAACAAAGTTTTGTTATTGATTGATCAATTTTTTCTGTAATGTCTAAGCTTTAGCTTGAGATAACTGTTCACGAAAACGCTGCCAGTCAAAAAAAGGCCCGGGGTCAGTTTTACGACCAGGGGCAATATCGGAATGCCCTGCAATATGCTGCTGAATACGTGGATACGCCTGTTGCAAGGCCTGCACCACTTGTACCAAACGTGCATACTGTACCTCTTCAAAAGGTAAATCGTCACTGCCTTCCAGCTCAATACCTATCGAATAATCATTACATTCAGGCTGTGCCATATAACTAGAACGCCCTGCATGCCAAGCCCGATCTGCAAAATTGACAAATTGCAGCACTTCGCCTGTTCTTAAAATCAGCAAATGTGCCGACACTTGCATGCCCTGAATAGTCTGAAAATAAGGATGCTGCGACCAATCCAGCTGATTCTGAAAAAACTGCTCGATATAGCCCCCGCCAAATTGTGACGGCGGCAAACTAATATTATGGATGACCAGCAATTGAATCTCTTGATCTGTCGGACGGGCGTTGAAATTTGGAGATGGGACTTGTCTTGCCCCCTGTAATTGTCCTTCAACCACCTGAAACGACGGCTCATGCTGCATAAGGCAACCCTCAAGCAATTAGAATAGAAAAATAGAAGTCTATTTTCAGTTTAATGCCAAGCCATGGCAATGAACACCTTAAATTACACCCGAACGCGGCTAAAAAATACATCCAGACGCAGAACAATGCTAATATAACGCGCAATTTTCATGGGCAAAACCGACACGGAAAATCTTATGAGCATCTCTCCATCTTTGCTTGAACACTCTATCCAAATCAATATTCAGCAAGCGCTGCAAGAAGATATTGGCGATGGTGATATTACCGCATTATTGACCCCTGAAGATGAGCAGGCCACTGCGACCATTATCAGCCGCGAAGATATGATTCTGGCAGGTCAGCCGTGGGTAAATGCACTGATTCAAGCTTACGATGCCAATGTTCAAGTGACTTGGTTAAAAAATGATGGAGATCGAGTTGCTGCTAACGAAGCTTTTTTAAAATTGGCAGGTTCAGCTCGCAGTCTATTAACCTTAGAGCGTCCTGCATTGAATTTTGTGCAGACCTTGTCTGCGGTTGCCACCAAAACTGCGGCTTATGTGCAACAGCTTGAAGGCTTAAACACCAAATTATTAGATACCCGTAAAACCTTACCAGGTTTACGCATTGCACAAAAATATGCCGTGACTGTCGGTGGTGGTCAAAACCATCGTTTAGGCTTGTTTGATGCCTTTTTAATTAAAGAAAACCACATTATGGCAGCGGGTGGCATTACTCAGGCAATTGCCAAAGCACATGCCATTGCACCGGGTAAGCCTGTAGAAGTTGAAGTGGAAACTTGGGATGAACTCAATCAAGCCCTCGATGCCAAAGCCGATATTGTGATGCTAGACAACTTTAGCCAACAACAGATGATTGATGCTGTTCAGCATGTGGCGGGGCGTTGCAAACTTGAGGCATCCGGCAACATCACCATTGAAAATTTACGTGAAGTGGCCAGCACAGGCGTTGATTATATTTCGATGGGTGTCTTGACCAAAGATGTGAAAGCTATTGATTTATCGATGCGTTTCAATGCTTAAACTTAGATAAGTTGAAATTCAGGAGGCAAGCTTGCCTCCTTTTTTATGCCTGAATTGCTACTCAATCATCATCTTCGTTGTCGTTGTCGTTGTCGTTGTCGTTGTCGTTGTCGTTGTCGTTGTCGTTGTCGTTGTCGTTGTCAGAAGCTTGACCGAGTACGCTACGATTGTCTTCATTTTCACGTTCTGAACGTGAATCACATGCGGTCAGTAGCAACATCATTGCAGACATCAAAATAATCAGTAATTTCATGGGCATCTTCCTGTTTTAAACATTTTTGATCATCTTAAAAGAATCCACGCATCGGTATTGTATAATTTTGATTCAGCCCTCCTGACATGATTCAAGCGCATCCATAAAAAAACGCATCCGAAGATGCGTTTAAAACAGTGGTACAATCTTAGAAAACTTGGTTTACCAACCTAAAGCCTGTTGCTGTTTTTTCACCAATTCCTGAATACCTTTTTCTGCCATTTCCAACATGGCATTACATTGCACACGATTAAACGGCTTATCTTCAGCAGTACCCTGAATTTCAATAAATTCACCTGCTTGTGTCATCACCACGTTTAAATCAGTTTGGCAATTTGAATCTTCTTCATAGCACAAATCCAATAACACTTGGTCTTGGTACATGCCCACAGAAATTGCAGCCACCAAACCCTTTAATGGATCATGCTTAATTTTTTTCTTTTCTAGCAACACATTCATAGCATCAATCAATGCCACTGCTGCACCTGTAATGGCTGCAGTACGGGTACCGCCATCGGCCTGAATCACATCGCAGTCAATGGTAATGGTGTTTTCACCCAGTTTCTTCAAATCGACCATGGCACGCAAGCTACGACCAATTAAGCGCTGAATTTCCTGTGTACGTCCGCTTTGTTTACCACGCGCCGCCTCACGGTCACTACGGGTATGGGTTGAACGTGGCAACATGCCATATTCTGCAGTTACCCAACCTTGTCCCTGCCCCTTTAAAAAGCGCGGTACAGAGTTATCAATACTTGCAGTACACAAAACTTTGGTATGACCAAACTCTACCAACACTGAACCTTCAGCATAGCGAGTATAGTTACGGGTAATTTTTACCTCACGTAATTGATCTAAAGCTCGTTGGTCAATACGCATAATGTGTCCTTATTTTTGGCTCAAATAAATTGCCCTCAAGTATAACAGATGCCACAGCGCAGGTCGCTTTTCCAAAGCTTGACGTGTGCTGTTTCGGTAAATTTTGCCTGTATTTTTACAAAGTGGCTTCATTCATCTTTTAGTATTATCGTGAAACACAGGTTTTTGTTAGACTGCGCGGCACTGGCAGAATCAGGAAATACAATGTCGATTCGGGAAGAACGAAAACAACAAAGTCGTCAGGCAATTATGGATGCAGTGCTGCAACTTTGCAGCGCAGGACGTGCATTTAGCAGCATTAGCTTAAGAGAAATTTCACGACAGATTGGACTGGTGCCCACCGCATTTTATCGGCATTTTCAAGATATGGATGAGTTGGGGCTAGATTTGGTCGATCAAGTTGCCTTGCACATTAAAGGTATTTTGTATCAGTTGGGACAAGCTTATTTATACCAACCCGATGCACAGACCGAAAAGGCATTGACCCTATTTTTTAAATCTGTCGATCAACATCCACAACAATGGATTTTTTTAATTGCCGAACGCTGGGGCGGTTCGACCATTTTACGGCAAGCCATCGCCCGTGAAATTGATTTTTTAATTGAAGATTTAGCTAATGATTTACAACGGGTCGAAAGCGTACAACATTTTCAGCATGCTGAAGATTTTCACATTCTGGCCAATATTTTAATTAATTTATCGTTAAATTGGGCAATGAGCTGGATTGGTTTAGAACGCCAATTTGAAGCCGAAAAATTACCTGAACAACAGCAGCGTTTTATTCAACAAACCATTACTCAAGTACATTTATTATTTCGTGGCATTTGCCACTGGCAACGTCCGCAGCCTGTCGCAGATTAAACATACAACACACTTTTAACCTGCATTAAAAAAACCGCAATGACGTTGCAATCATTGCGGTTTTTAGCGATGCGCTGCTGATTCAGCCTTGCATCATCTTGTTATTGCATCTGCTTATTTCTTAGCTTTACGCTCTTGATCAACCAAGTAGTTCACTACTTGAATCACTTTGCCGTTATCGCCTTGAACGATATATTTACCATTCACCACCACCGCAGGTACACCTGTCAATTGGTACTGACGCGCCAATTGTTTAGCTTGTGAAATTTTAGAGGTGATCGCAAACGAGTTAAACATGCTGTTAAATTTCGCTTCAGGTACACCATATTTCACAAAGAATTTAGCTTGTGATTGTTGGTCAAAAATTTGCTGACCTTTGTCATGAATGGCATGGAAAAGTGGCAAGTGAGTTTTCTTGCGCACACCCAAAGCTTCAGACACATAATAACCACGTGCATTCATTTCCCAAACAGGATTCATGGCTGCAGGAGTACGCACAAAATTCACATCTTTAGGTAACTGGCGTAACCATGTTTGCATATATGGTTCTAAAGTAAAGCAGTGACCACAGCCATACCAAAAGAACTCACGCACTTCAATTTTACCCGGTACATCAACCTTACCCGGGTTGGCGACAACGCTATAATCTTTACCTGCTACAAAATTTGCCGCCATAGTGCTACCAGAAATAGCAAAGATGGCTGTTGCCAAACTACCTAAAAGGAATTTTTTCATTGCGTTTATAATCCTCTAAATCATTCTGTTTAGTGTATGGCAACACTATAAATCAATTATGCTGATTTCGTTTTCCTTCTGTGAACTTTTTTACAGCTTTTATCGCTTTTTTTAGAATTAACGCTACACTAGGGTTTATATCTATTTTTCCAATTATCACGACCCAATTGAGGTGGCACCCATGTCGCATTTGAATGTTGATCCACAAGAAATTGCCAAATTTGAAGCATTTGCAGCCATATGGTGGGATCAGCATTCCGAGTTCCGTCCCCTGCACATGATTAATCCACTGCGCTTAAACTGGATTGATGAGCACGCAGGCGGCTTGGCAGGCAAGAAAGTGCTAGACGTCGGCTGTGGTGGTGGTATTTTGGCAGAAAGCATGGCTCGTCGCGGTGCCAATGTGCTTGGAATTGATATGGGCGAAGCACCTTTAAACGTGGCACGCCTGCATGCAGAACAAGAAGGCGTACACAATATTGAATATCGCCAAATTCCTGTTGAGCAATTGGTAGATGAGCAAGCTGGTCAATACGATGTGGTGACTTGCATGGAAATGTTAGAGCACGTACCTGATCCGGCCTCGATTATTCAAGCCTGCCAAAAACTGGTCAAGCCGGGCGGTCATGTATTTTTCTCGACCATTAACCGCAACCCTAAATCATACCTATTTGCCATTATTGGGGCAGAATACGTGCTGCGCATGTTAGCCAAAGGCACACACGATTATCATAAATTTATTAAACCGTCTGAATTGGCACACGACATTCGCCAAGCGGGTTTAAAACTTAAAGATATGACGGGTTTACACTACAACCCACTGACTAAACGCTATTGGTTGGCACCTAATGTTGATGTGAACTACATGGTTTACACGGTCAATGAGGTAACAGAATGAAAGCCGTTTTATTCGACCTCGATGGCACCTTAATTGATACCGCTGCAGATTTTATTCGCATCATTCAAGACATGTGCCGTGACAAAGGCTGTGAGATTGTGGCAGCAGATGCCATTCGTACACAGGTGTCTGAAGGTGCACGGGCAATGGTAAAACTGGTCTATCCAGAACTTGAGGTAGATGACCCTGTATTTCTTGCGCACCGACAACGCTTTTTAGACCTGTACGGTGCAGATATTGCGGTAGAAACCGATCTTTTCGAGGGCATGTATCCACTGCTCGAAGCTTTGGAACAGCGTCAAATTCCGTGGGGAATTGTCACCAATAAACCCCGCTGGCTCAGCGAAGCACTGCTCAAAACACTGAATTTAACTGACCGCTGTGCGGTTTTGGTCTGCCCTGAAGATGTTAGCCGTACCAAGCCAGACCCAGAACCTATGTATTTGGCGGCCAAACAGATTGAAATTGCCCCTGAAGATTGTATTTATGTGGGTGACCATCCACGTGATATTGATGCAGGCCGCAATGCCAATATGTACACCATTCTGGCCGCTTACGGTTATTTACCGTTACAACACAAAGATGACTTAACAGCGTGGCAAGCAGATTGTATAGTGGATTCAGTCGCTGAATTACATACGGTTTTAGACAAATTGGTGCTGCAAGCCGCAACATTATCAAGCAGCCTGAATGCCAATACCTGAGTTGATTCTATAACACCTGTCAAAGCACGAATATCACCTTTAAAACATGACCAATAAAAAATCAATATAGGAGGGATGACCATGAAATACTCAGAATATCAACCTCGCCCCGATCTGTTAAAAGATCGCATTATCCTCATTACCGGTGCGGGAGATGGTATTGGACGTGCCGCTGCCCTCAGTTATGCCCTGCATGGGGCCACTGTGGTATTGCATGGTCGTACCCTCAATAAACTTGAAGTCATTTATGATGAAATTGAAAGTTTAGGTGCACCACAACCTGCTATTTTACCGCTGCAACTGTCTAGCGCTTCGCCACGTGACTATGAGTTGCTGGTCGATACTCTAGAGAAACAATTCGGACGTTTAGACGGTATTTTGCACAATGCGGGCATTTTAGGTGAACGCACCGAGCTGGCCAATTACCCTGCAGATGTCTGGGATGATGTCATGGCGGTAAATTTACGTGCGCCTTTTGTCTTGACTCAGGAATTATTGCCGCTCTTGGCAAAATCAGAACATGCCTCGGTGGTATTTGCCAGTTCAGGGGTTGGTCGTGAAGCACGTGAACGCTGGGGGGCTTATTCAGTTTCTAAAATTGCGATTGAAGCAGTCAGCCAATTATTTGCCAAAGAGCAAGTTCACCCGAATATTCGCTACAACTGCATTAATCCAGGTGCGACCCGCACAGCCATGCGTGCCAAAGCCTATCCAGATGAAGATCCAAAAACCTTACCAACACCCGATGCAATCATGCCTGCCTATTTATATTTAATGGGCGATGACAGCTTACACATGAACGGTCAAAGTATTGATGCACAGGATTAATCCTGTGCGTCTGCTTCCCGTTTTTTATGACTATGCTTGTGCAAAAAATCGTCATTTTTCAGCTTTTTTAAATTGCTTGAATACGCATCACTTTTTTATATATATGCCATCTATAAACGAAAAACCTTATTTAGATAAAATATAAATATAAATTTTAACAACTTATGCTTTAGTTTTTAGCCCCAATCCATGCCTAGAGTGCATATCTAGAAATGAGATAACTTTACAGCTTTTGCTTATTTTACAGTGCACAGCCCAATCATGATTAATAGCGACATTCCAAATTAATTTATTTTTAGGTTGTTCAGCACATGTCATATTCTCAGCAAAAACCGCTCAATATTGTTGCCATTTCCGGGGGGCTCAATGCACCTTCTAAAACAGAAGCGCTGTTACAGACCCTAGTAGAGCGTTTGGCCAGAGCCATCCCGATTCAGGTACATTTCATTAAATTTAGTGAAATTGCGCCACTTTTAGGTGGTGCAATTTACCGCAATCAATTGCCTCAACAAGTGCAAGACGATTTAGCTACTGTAGAAAATGCAGATGCACTGATTGTAGGAACACCTGTCTATCGGGCTTCATTTACAGGTTTATTTAAACATTTCTTTGACTTTGTTGAACAAAATGCATTGATTGATGTGCCTGTATTATTGGCTGCGTCTGGTGGCAGCGAGCGACATGCACTGGTTTTAGAACATCAATTGCGCCCTTTATTCAGTTTTTTCCAAGCACAAACCTTGCCTATTGGTGTCTATGCCACAGACCGCGATTTTAGTCCTGAATATACCGTACAAAGTGAACTCCTTAATGAGCGAATCAATTTGGCCATTACCCGTGCAGTTCCAGTTTTGCAATGGGAAGCAGCCAAATCACAGTACACTATAGCCCAAACACAAGTGGCTTAATAACCACTACACATAGCACAGCTTGATCACAACCCACCCACACGGGATAGATATATGAAATACATTATCTATCCCACACATGACTTAGCCTTCATGCTGCCAGTGCTACAGCAAATTCAGATCAGCTTTCTTTTTTATGCAAGTTGCATATCATACTGCCAGTTTTCAGACCTTCATCTTGTGTAAAATAAGCACTTAAAGGCCACCGCAGTAATTGTCTGTATGCATCTTGCATAAACAGAATTCACTCGCTACGCTTCTGCCTTTCTATCCCACTCTTACGCTGCAGAGAACAACATGACTGAATTAAATAACATCACCGTAACCCCGCTAGAAGATGGCATGGTGTCTTTACTGATTGATGGTCAGCCTATTTCTGAAAAATACGGCATGAAGTTTGAAGCCAGCATCGTGGATGATATTCAAGCGCTCGACAACGGCCAAAAAATCAAATTGTTTGATCAGTTTGTGTTTTCACATACCGATCTCAATTTTGAACACGCTTACCACTATGTCACTGGCATTGAAAAGTTGGATGATCGCTATCACGTGGTTAAAAACTTTGTCTATCGTATTAAAATTGAAGGGCAACCTGAAATTGAACACGTGATTACAAAACAAGGTGCACCGATGACAGCTGAAGATGTACGTGAATTTATTAATGCACATATTCAAAAATCACTCACCGACTATACCGACTTAAACTACGCTTACTAAAATCCAGTGAAGCTACCAAACTCAGGGGCAATACATCAATCGATTTATTGGATTGAAATTATAAAACTAAACTGTTTTTCAAATTAATGTAAATCCTTTATTCTAAATCCATCTTCAACAGTATTGAGGTAGATTGCGATGACGGATATGAAACGAAAAACAGCCGTGATTCAAAGTATTGAAACTTTACAACTGAGCCAACATTTGATTGTTGCCTTAGATGACAAAGAAAAAGCCGAATGTGTAGCGAGCGCAGTGCAGTCTTTACAAGGTTTAGCAGATCAGTGGAACTGATGCATCCCATAGCAGCTCGCTGCTATGGTCATGCTCGATCTAAAATATAATACCCCAACCCCTTCCCCTATATTTTCTGCATGCACATACATTCAAAATGCTTTTTTTGTCGCATAATAGAATAGACTCTATACTGTAGCATCAGGCTTTATTTAAAAAATTCATGTGCTTTCTTCACAGTTTCTCTGCATTTAATGGCTAAAGTATGAACTGTGAAATAGAGATGAGAAATGAGGGGTTTACATGAAAAAGATTTTGACAGTTCTGGCAATGTCTTTCAGTGCTTTACTTGGCAGTAATTTAGCAACTGCTGCTCCTCAATTTGATCGGGATGATGCGGAACACCCGCGTTATCAGGCACAAAATAAACGTGAATTTCGTGCCAATATGGAAGAGCGTGTACAAGATAAGCGTCGTATGCGTGAAGAACGTGGTGTAAAACGCTTGCAGCAACATAAGTGGCAAACGGGCTATGTCATGCCGCAGCACTATCGTGGTAATGGCTATAAGGTCGATTATCAAGATCACGACTTGCCTAGACCTGAACGTAAGCAACAATGGTATAAAATCAATCAGGACTATATTTTAGTCGATTTGGAAAACCATCATATCTTGCGTATTGCAGGTTCTTGACATCCTCCCCCCTTAAAAGAGGGTGATTCCTACAGCTAGACGCTTATGCCCAAGCGCAAGTATTTTTAAAACTGTATTTACACAGAATTATTTACACCCTCCAATGCTTAAAGCTAAATTAACATAATCAGCTTATACGCAATTTCAATTTACCCCATATTATTCAATATCTTAGAAAAATCATAAAGCCCAAGTATATATATCTGGGCTTTTTATAGATTCTTTACTTTCCACGGTAATCCCTTCAAAAGAATAGATAACCAAGCACATCTTGGTTTCTCATCTTGCAAAGCGGTACATCCATTCTCCTCGTTTTCTCCATCAAATTCACAATTCAGCCAACTATCCACCATCGTTTCTCTTGAGTTCTGCATTAATTTGAATGCATCAACTCAACATTCAAAAGAAACCGAAGGTGAACATTCATGAAAAAAGCGCTCAGCATTCTTGCCCTGTCTGTAACGGCCATCCTGACAACTTCTGCAATGGCTGCACCAGACCACCGTTATGATGACCGTCGCCATCAAGCAAATGCCACCTATAAACATCACAGCAACCACTGGGACAATCAACGTCAGCATACGCAATGGGAGCAAAAACGTTATAATCAGAAACGTGTGAATCCAAGCCGTGACTGGCGTGTAGGTCAAAACCTCCCACGCGGATATGATGCGAACCGCTACAAAGTCAGTGATCGTGAAGCACGTCGTTTACCCAACACAGGTCGTTATCAGCAGTGGTATAAAGTCAACGGTGACTATGTGCTGATTAATGAGCGCACCCAGCGTATTATTCGTATTATTGGCTAAAACCGTTCAGCCTGAGCTGAAAAATAGCATTTCTCCACAACACCTGAAGCACCATTCAGGTGTTTTTTTATATTTAGTCTTCCGCTGCAGAATTTTTTGATTAGAATCAAAGACAGCACCATCGATCATTACAGCAGGCCAACGAATGACTCCAACTGAAAACCCGCACAGCACAACCTTACAATATGTGCATTGGTTTAGACATTCTGCGCCTTATATCAATGCCCACCGCAATAAAACCTTTGTGATTATGTTCGATGGTGAAGCGGTTTTGCATGAAAACTTTCAGCACATTATTCATGATATTGCCCTACTGCATTCGCTGGGAATTCGTCTGATTTTGGTCCACGGCGCACGTCCACAAATTAATCAAAATCTGAAATTCAGCCAAATTGACACCCCTTTTCATTTGCAACGTCGTGTCACCACACGTGAGTCATTATCCTGTGTGATGAATGCGGTGGGTTCAATTCGTCTGCAAATTGAAGCCTTATTGTCGATGGGGCTGGCCAACTCTCCCATGTATGGCGCACGTATCGATGTGGTGTCGGGTAACTTCATTACCGCCAAACCGTATGGCATCCGTGATGGGGTCGATTACCAACTCACAGGTGAAGTCCGCAGTGTCGATACCGATGCCATTCAGCGCCATTTAGAAAACCACAATATTGTGTTGTTAGGGCCTACAGGCTATTCCAGCACAGGTGAAGTATTTAATCTTTTGGCAGAAGAAGTCGCCACCAAAACTGCCATTCATTTAAAAGCTGATAAGCTCATTTTCTTAGGCGAACAGCACGGATTAGTGAATACCGAAAGGCAATTGCAACGTGAAATTCACCCACAACACTTAAATCAATATATTCAGGCTGCGCAACAGCATCATCCTGAATTGGCACTACACTTAAATGCAGCACAAGAGGCTTCGCTCAACGGCGTGCATCGTGTACATCTGATTTCTTATGCTTATGATGGTGCATTATTAGAAGAGCTATTTACCCGCGATGGTTCAGGCACGATGGTCAGTGATGCACATTATGAAGAAGTACGTACAGCCAATATTCAAGATGTGGGCGGTCTGATTCGACTATTACGCCCTTTAGAAGAAGAAGGTGTATTGGTGTATCGCTCACGTGAACGTCTGGAAAATGAAATTGGGCAATTTGCAGTGATTGAGCGAGATGGCATGATTCTAGCCTGTGCAGCACTCTACCCTATTCCTACCACAGGCAATGAATTAAGGTCTGCTGAAATTGCCTGCGTGGCCGTGCATCCTGCTTATCGTAAATCGAACCGTGGCCGCCAAATTCTGGATTATTTAGAAGATAAAGCCAAAGCCATGGGTATTCAGCAGTTGTTTATTTTGACTACCCGCACCGCACATTGGTTTTTAGAACAAGGCTTTTCCCCTGCCAGTGTCGATGAACTGCCCGATGCCCGTCAGGCCTTATATAACTATCAACGCAACTCCATTGTTTGCAAAAAGTCACTATAAAGTGACTTTTTGCCTGTAGGCGATATAGCTCAATTTTGCATAAGCTTATGCAACCAGTTCAAAAAATACTTCTATTTTGAAAACAAAGCCTTAGCTGTAAATTCACTATATTTATCTCTCAACTTCAATAATAAAAATAAGCAATAAAAATCATAAACTTAAAAATAAATACTGCTGACTATCCTCCTACAATTTGTGCAGTTTTAAACATAAGGTTTGCACTTTTTTATTTATCTCAATTTCTGCTTAGAAATTTCCGATTTATTATTTTTTTCAAAAAACAAACCTGTTTAGCGTATGTGTCATCTAGCCCGCTACACCCGTTGGGGTTTATTTTCAGGAGCACATTTGCATGTACCCAATTTCGACATCTTTTTGGAAAAAAACGATTTTTACATCTACGGCTTGGGTCGGAATCATGCTGCTCTCAGGCTGTACTCCAAACCAAGCTGCCAATCAAATCACCTTAAATATTGGCTATCAAAAATACGGTATTTTGCCAATTGTCAAAGAACGTGCCGTACTGGAAAACGCCCTTAAAAATCAGAATGTCAAAATTAATTGGGTGGAATTTCCTGCAGGCCCTCAACTGTTAGAAGGCTTAAATGTAGGCAGTGTGGTTTTTGGGGAAGCAGGAGAAGCACCGCCTATTTTTGCTCAGGCAGCACAAGCCGACTTGGTCTACGTGGCTAATCAGCCTGCTGCACCTTTAGCTGAGGCGCTGATTGTACCCAAAAATTCAAACCTCCAGTCTGTCCAAGATTTAAAAGGCAAACGTATTGCACTCAATAAAGGTTCCAATGTGCATTATCTGCTTTTAAAAGTTTTGCAAGCGCATCAGCTCAAACTTGAAGATATTCATGTGGTGTATTTACCCCCTGCCGATGCCCGAGCTGCATTTGAACGTGGTGCTGTCGATGCATGGGTCATTTGGGATCCCTTCTTTGCTGCGGCAGAACAACAGCTGGGTGCGCGTGTTCTGGCCACAGGGCAAAACTTGGTGAGCAATCATCAGTTTTATTTGGCAGATCGTCAATTTTCCGAAGCTCATCCTGAATTGTTAAACACAGTGGTACAGCAACTGAATACCACCACACAGTGGATTCAGCAACATCCACAACAGGCTGCACAACTCTTAGAAAAACCGACAGGTTTATCAGTCGATATTTTGAGCCGTTCTATTGCCCGCATGGGTTTTGGTGTGCAAAACATTTCTGCACAAGTGGTTCAACAACAACAGCAAGTTGCAGATGCCTTCTATCAACAAAAGTTAATTCCACAAAAAATTGACATTCAAGCTGCAATTTTAAAACCCACAACAAGCACATCGCCATAAAACAAAAAATCAGGACAGTTAAATGAAAGCGCTACAAACATTCACATTATTTAGTTTAGGTCTATTCAGTCTGGGCTTCACAGGCTGTGAAAAAATTTCAGCCAGTGCGGATTCAGCAAAAAGTTCTGCTGCCCCTCTGCAACATCTCAGCATTGGTTACCAAAAGTCTGCTTTAAATTTACTGGTTGCCCGTCAACAAAAGTTATTTGAGCAGCAACTGCCCAATGTCAAAGTTGACTGGAAAGAGTTTCCTGCTGGCCCACAAATGCTAGAAGCCTTGGCGGTGGGTGCTGTCGATTTTGGCTACGTGGGCAATACCCCGCCTATTTTTGCCCAAGCTGCAGGCAAAGATATTAGCTATGTCGGTTATGAAGTGGTGACCCCAACTTCACAGGCTTTGGTCGTTCCATCAGGCAGCCCGATTCAATCGTTGCAAGATTTAAAAGGCAAACGCATTGCCGTGCAAAAAGGCTCTAGTGCGCATGAATTATTGGGCAAAGTATTAAAGCAAGCCCAGCTAAGCTGGAAAGACATTCAACCTATTTGGCTTGCGCCTGCAGAAGCTCGTGCAGCATTTGATAAAAACAGCATTGATGCTTGGGTCATTTGGGATCCATTTTTAAGTGCTGCCAAGCTCGATGCGCAAGCACAGGTCTTGATTGATGGCACAGCATTCCCAAAAAGTTATGCCTTCTATATTGGCAATCCTAAATTTATACAGCAGCACCCTCAAGCGGTCAGCAAGGTTTTAGCAAGCTTGAATGCTGCAGATCAATGGATTCTTCAGCATCAAGATCAGGCTTTGTCTATTTACACCCAAAGTACAGGTTTAGCACCACATATTGCCACACCCGTATTTCAGCAACGCTTAAAACCATCTCCAATTTACCCGCTGAACAATCAGGTCATTCAATCACAACAACACATTGCCAACAGCTTTCAGCAAGACCAACTGATTCCGCAGTCTATCAAAATTCAAAGTGTGGTTTGGAAAGACCAGCACAGCATTACACCTTAAACATACACAACAAGGATATTAAGATGAAAATTTTTTGGTTTATTCCTACCCACGGTGACAGTCGTTATTTAGGTACCAACAAGGGCGCTCGCCAAGTCGATCATGCCTATATGAAACAAATCGCACTGACTGTTGAACATTTGGGTTATGAAGGGGTTTTAATTCCTACAGGCCGTTCTTGTGAAGATCCGTGGATTACTGCAGCCAGTCTGATTGACGCCACACAAAAGCTCAAATTTTTGGTGGCATTACGTCCAGGTATTACCACACCTGCGTTGGCGGCACGCATGGCTGCAACCTTTGACCGACTATCACATGGTCGTCTTTTACTGAATTTGGTCACAGGTGGCGATGAACAAGAGCTCAAAGGTGATGGGCTCTATGAAGATCACAGCACCCGTTATCAAACTGCGGCAGAATACACCCACATTTGGCGTGAAATTTTAAGCCGTTCACATTCAGGTGAGTCGTTCAGTTTTCATGGCAAACGCTTACAGGTTGATGATGCTAAATTGCTATATCCACCTGTACAACATCCACATCCGCCACTATGGTTTGGTGGTTCCTCTGAAGCAGCCATTGAGCTGGCCAGCGAACAGGTGGATACCTATTTAACCTGGGGTGAACCACCTGCTGCAGTCAAAGAAAAACTTGAACTATTAAAAGCCAAAGCAGCTGCTAAAGGACGCAGTTTAAATTACGGCATTCGCTTGCATGTGATTGTTCGTGAAACCAATGCCGAAGCATGGCAAGCAGCAGAAGACCTGATTCAATATGTAGATGATGCCACCATTGCCTCAGCACAGGCTAAGTTCCAAGCCATGGACTCGGTTGGACAACGTCGCATGGCGGCATTGCATCAAGGGAATCGTAGCCAGCTGGAAGTATCGCCTAACCTGTGGGCAGGTGTTGGTTTGGTCCGTGGTGGTGCAGGAACGGCCTTGGTAGGCGACCCTGAAACGGTGGCAGCTCGCATTCAGGAATATGCAGACTTAGGCATCAGTACCTTTATTTTCTCTGGTTATCCGCATTTGGAAGAGTCTATTCGCTTTGCTGAGTTGGTTTTCCCACTGTTACCACTGGAAACCCAAAAGAAACTGGCTCAACCTAATTTAACTGGTCCTTTTGGTGAAATTGTAGCAAATCAATATGTACCTGCTGCTCATACATCTGCACAGCGTAAACTGGAGCAAGTCGAATGAGTCAGCAAATACCCTCAAGTTTAGGCAAAGCGCAAAAGGTTTCACGTGGAACATTGATTGGACAACAACTGCTGCCGTGGTTGTTCCCCATCGCTTTAATTGCCTTGTGGCAACTGGCCTCAAGCACAGGCCTTTTGCAAAGCCGCATTTTACCCGCACCAAGTGCAGTACTCAGTGCCTTTTGGACGTTACTTAGCAGTGGTGAATTAGCGCAACACGTTCAAGTCAGTGCAGGGCGTGCCCTGCTAGGCTTGCTGATTGGTGGTGGATTAGGACTGCTGTTAGGCTTACTCAACGGCTCATCTAAAACAGCCTCGACGCTGCTTGACACCACCTTACAAATGATTCGCAACATTCCTGCACTGGCACTGATTCCACTGGTGATTTTATGGTTTGGTATTGATGAAACAGCCAAATTATTTTTAGTTGCTGTGGGGGTGTTTTTCCCAGTCTATATCAACACCTACCACGGAATTCGTTCTGTAGATTCACAGTTGCTGGAAATGGGTAAAAGTTATGGGCTCACCCGCTGGCAATTGTATAAAGACATTATTTTACCCGGGGCGATGCCGTCTATTTTAGTCGGTTTACGTTTTTCGCTTGGTTTGGTGTGGGTTCTGTTAATTGTGGCAGAAACAATTTCTGCTCAGGCAGGCATTGGCTATATGACCATGAATGCACGCGAATTCCTACAAACCGATATTGTACTGGTGGGTATTTTACTTTACGCCCTGCTGGGTAAACTGGCCGATGTGTTCGCGGTACTGTTAGAAAAGTATTTACTACGCTGGCATCCAGCCTATCAAAAATAAGGATTATCCCCATGACAGATTTAAGCTTGGGACGTCATGTACACAGCACAGACCTCCCTCACCAATCTCCAACTGCGCAGTACAACAATACAATGGGTGCAGAAATTCTCATTGAACAACTGCACAAGTTTTATGGTTCAGTTCAGGTTTTAACCGACTTAAATTTGCATATTCAGCCTGGTGAGTTTCTGGCAATTGTTGGACGCAGTGGCTGTGGTAAAAGTACCTTGCTGCGTCTAATAGCCGATCTTGAACAAGCCAGCTATGGTTCCATTCAATTTAAGTCAGCACGACATATTCGAGAAGGCATTACATCCGATGATATACGGGTCATGTTCCAAGACCCTCGCCTATTGCCTTGGCGTAATATCCAACAGAACGTACAACTGGGTTTGGCCAACGCTCAACATGCAGAAGCCGCCAACTTACTTGAAAAGGTCGGTCTGCAAGCGAAGGCCGATTTATGGCCAAGCCAACTTTCAGGAGGACAACGTCAACGTGTGGCTTTAGCACGTGCTCTGTCACATCGACCACGCATTTTATTGCTTGATGAACCCTTAGGCGCATTAGATGCCCTGACACGTTTAGAAATGCAGAACCTGATAGAGCAACTTTGGCTCGAACAAGGTTTCACCGCCATTTTAGTCACGCACGATGTCAGTGAAGCAGTACAACTGGCTGATCGGATTATTTTGCTCGATCAGGGACGTATTGCCCAACAGTTTCAGGTGCCACTGGCACGACCACGCCAAAAAAGTGTGCAATTTGCCACATTAGAACAACAGGTCTTAAGTGCAGTATTGGCAACTGAATAATCTTGACGCTAACAATGGGCTAGATTCTCCCATTGTTAGGGCAATACAAATGCTCATCTATTCCTCTTGATTAAGGCACTCGATTCATTCTTTAATTTTTTTAAACAAACCCAAGCTTAAGCACCGTAAAACTTCACTTTTACCATTTATAAATAAAATCAACAAACGCTAATCATTTAGTCAAAAAATACATGAGCAAATATACTCCCCAACCCTAATTGGTTTTTTGATTGATTGCATAGCTAAACTACAGAATAAACTAAAAATATTTTAAAAATACATCTTTAAAAGATGCACAAGCCTGATGATTTGCCGTACAATTAATAATTCCCTTTTTTCATTGTTTTAAAATTACGAATGGAACAAAAAAAGAGTACACAAAAACGCCATCAGCTTCTCAATGCTGCACTCGACGTATTTTCTTTATACGGATTTAGCGGCGCAAGTTTGGATGAAATCGCACAAATTGCAGAGATGCATAAGTCGAATATTTTCTATTATTATGAAAATAAAGAAGCCTTATATGTTGAAGTACTAACTACAGTACTACAAAAATGGCTTGCACCTTTGCAAATGCTCGAAGCTGAACTCGAGCCTGATGAAGCAATTACCAATTATCTGCTGCAGAAAATTGAGGTTTCACGTACTCAGCCAAAAGCATCACGTCTATTTGCATTAGAAGTGATTCAAGGTGCGCCACATATTCAGGAAATTTTAAAAGGCCCTCTGAAAAAACTGGTCAAACGCAAAGCCAAAGTCATTACCATGTGGCAAGATCAAGGCAAACTGTCTAAGCAGATTGATCCTGAATTGCTTATTTTGAATATTTGGGCGATTACCCAAAACTATGCCGACTTTGCAACGCAAATGGAAATGGTGACAGGTAAAACCCTGCGCAACCGCAGCATGTTGCAACGTGTCTTGCAACATACAGTTCACATGATGCTCTACGGTATTATGCCGCGTCAGGACGAAGTGGATGCACCTCAAGCCGCTGTGGTCACTGCCACACCTGAACAAGAATCAGAAGACTAATTGCACAGCACTAACTAAGATACGCACTTTTACTCACGACCCTAGTTATGACTAGGGTCGTGGCGTTTTGGCAACGATATTATTTAAGACCCTGATACAAAGACAATAGTTTTTGCGCACCCAACAACAAGTTTTCTTCCCAGTCTAAATGTGCCGTATCATTGGCACCATCGGTAATGTATTTCACCGACAGCATTCGCACCCCTAATTTTTTACAGACTTTGGCAATCGCATAGCCTTCCATGTCAACCAACTGACACGGTACTTTGGGCGTACCCGTTTCAAAGCTATCCCCCGTACCACAAATGCCACTTGGCAAATGCTCAAAATAGCGTTCCAAATGAATTTCTGCAGGATGTTCCTGATCCATTGGCGTGACCCCCACCTGAAAACCCAACGGAGAAACATCCATATCGCGCTGCACAAACTGGCAGACTTCCACCAAAGCATGTGCATCAAAATGTGAGCTGCCAGCTGTGCCTAAATTCAATAAAGTTTTACAACCTGTCTTTTGAATCACTTCAAAGGCTTTAAATGCAGCATTGACCTTGCCAATGCCACTGTAATGCACCTGAATCCCAGCCTGCTCAAACAAGCCTTTAGACTCACTGGGCAATGCCATAATTAAAGCGAAATCAGAATTCATCACTATTTACTCGTACAGATCATTGAAACTGGGCACATTAGAAAAGAAAATCTGACGCGGTGCAAATCCAGTTCACCTTTCGCGCTCAAATAGTCGGATTTTGCCTGATTTTCAGATAATTTTTCAGGTTAAAAACACAACAGCAAGACGAAAGCGCGAGAATATGGCAATATATAGCCCTTACAAATTTTCAACTTTCATCCGATCATGCAGCTGCTCCGCCTGAATGCTTTATCTTCAACCACCGACCTCGCCCAAACTGCCGTGACCATTGGCAATTTTGATGGCGTGCATGTCGGTCATCAGGCGATGATTCAACAACTCAAAGCAGTGGCTGCCGCACAACAACTAAAAACGGTGGTGATGCTATTTGAACCACAACCACTGGAATTTTTTAAAGGTTATGATGCCCCGCCACGTATCAGTTCTTTGCGGGAAAAAGTCGAATATCTGACTGAATTGGGCATCGACTACATTGCAGTAGCGAAATTTGACAATCATTTCCGCAGTTTAAGCGCCGAAGCCTTTGCAAAACTTTTAAAAGATACCCTGAATGCCTCGCATTTGGTCTTGGGTGATGACTTCCATTTTGGTAAAAACCGCCAAGGCAATAGCGAGTTTTTGCGCAACTATGGCTTTCAGGTCACCAATTTAAACACCATTGAACTAAATGGTGAGCGTGTTAGCTCAACCCGTATTCGTCAAACTTTACAAGCAGGCGATTTGGCACTGGCAGCCAAACTGCTTGGACGCCCATATAGCATTACAGGGCGCGTCCAATATGGCGATCAAATTGGTCGTACCCTAGATTTTCCAACCATTAATGTGCGCTTAAACCGCCATAAACCCTGCTTAAATGGCATTTATGGCGTTGAAGTGGTGTGTGAAACCACCGCTTTAAGTGAAAAAGTCAAACATGATCATCCCGATAAAACGGGTGTTGCAGGCTACAGCCCGAACAGTCTGTTTGGTGCAGGACATGTGGGTACGCGCCCAGCCATCCAACAAGTACAGCCCGAATGGCGATTAGAAGTACATTTCCCCAATGTTTCTGCTAATCTGTATGGCTTATTAATGCGGGTCACATTTTTAAACTATTTACATGGCGAAAAAAATTACCCTTCGCTTGAAGCACTCAAAGCGGGAATTGATGATGATGTTGAAAAACTTCTTGAATTTCGACAAGATCATCCAAATTTCCCTTTTTAATTTACCCTAAATATTTAATGTAAAACGCGTCAGTCCATGGGCTGATTCAACTGGAAGACAACTTGCATGAGCGATAAGCAAACTCCTGAAAATGCAGTGGATTATAAAGCCACGCTAAACCTCCCAGGTACTGAATTTGCAATGAAAGCAAATCTCGCAGTACGTGAAGCGAAATGGTTAGAAGAGTGGTATGCCGACAACATTTATCAGCAGATTCGTGCATCGCGTATTGGCAAGAAAAAATATGTGCTTCACGATGGCCCTCCGTATGCCAATGGTCAAATTCACTTGGGTCACGCGGTCAATAAAGTCCTGAAAGACATTATTATTAAAAGCCGTGTCATGGATGGCTATGACGCACCTTATGTTCCAGGCTGGGACTGCCACGGTCTACCAATTGAGCTCAAAGTAGAAGAAAAAGTCGGTAAAGTTGGCGTTAAAGTAGATGCCTCAACTTTCCGTAAAGCCTGCCGTGAATATGCTTACACCCAAGTTGAATTACAGAAAAAAGACTTCGTGCGTATGGGTGTATTTGGTGATTGGGATAACCCTTACCTCACCATGAATTTCAAGCAAGAAGCCGACATCGTACGTTCATTGGGTGCAATTGCCAAAGCAGGCCATATTGAACCTGGTCTAAAACCTGTGAATTGGTGTCTAGATTGTGGTTCTGCACTGGCAGAAGCCGAAGTTGAATATGAAGATAAAAAATCCGATGCAATTGATGTCGGTTTTGCTGTTGTTGATTTAGCCGATTTATCTGCACGTTTGGGCGTTCAAATTACCGATGCAACAGATATCGTGATTTGGACCACAACACCGTGGACATTGCCTGCTAACCAAGCTGTTGCCTTGCATGCCGAAATTGAATATCAATTGGTAAAAGCACGTAGCGATGAAAAAGCAGCACAAAACTTTATTTTAGCCAAAGAATTAGTACAGTCTGCAACTGAACGCTATGGCTTTAACAGCTATGAATTGTTGGCAGACTTTACTGGTGACAAACTTGAAAACCTGATCTTGCAACACCCACTAATTCAAGAGCGTCAAGTACCGGTAATTTTAGGTGAACACGTCACCGCTGCCAGCGGTACTGGTGCAGTACATACCGCACCTGGACACGGTGTGGACGACTATAAAGTCGGTTTACAATACAACCTGAAAGTTGACAATCCTGTCGGTGGCAATGGCGTATATTTACCTACTGCACCAATCTTTGCAGGCGAACACATCTACAAAGCCAATCCACAAATTATTGCGACTTTGGCAGAAAACAATAAGCTGTGGGCACATCACCCAATCAAACACAGCTATCCGCACTGCTGGCGTCATAAAACTCCAATTATTTTCCGCGCTACACCACAATGGTTTATCAGCATGGATGCCGAAGGTTTACGTCAAGGCGCACTGAATGCGATTGAAAATGACATCAGCTTTGTACCTGATTGGGGTAAAAACCGTATCCAAGCGATGATTGAAGGTCGCCCAGACTGGTGTATTTCACGTCAACGTACTTGGGGCGTGCCAATTCCATTCTTTGTACATAAAGACACCAACGAATTGCACCCACGCACACCTGAATTGATCGAAGAAGTTGCGAAACTGATCGAACAAGAAGGGATTGATGGCTGGTACAACCGTGAAGCCAAAGACTTCATTGGCGAGGATGCCGAGCACTACAATGCAGTACGCGATACATTAGACGTATGGTTCGACTCAGGCACGACCCACTACGCCGTACTACGTGAGCGTGAAGAGTTGCAAGACCCAGCCGATTTATATCTTGAAGGTTCAGACCAACACCGTGGTTGGTTCCAATCTTCATTACTCACCTCGATTGCAATCAATGAACGCGCACCATATAAAGGCTTGTTAACACACGGCTTTGTGGTGGATGAAAAAGGTCGCAAAATGTCGAAATCGTTGGGTAACATCATTACTCCACAAGACATTATTAAAGACATGGGTGCAGACGGCTTACGCTTCTGGATTGCATCGGCAGATTACCGCTATGAAATGACCGCAGGTAAGGAAATCTTTAGCCGTGCCTCTGACGGTTATCGTCGTATCCGTAATACTTTGCGTTTCTTGTTGGCTAACTTAAATGGTTTCAAACCCGCTACAGATGCTCTGCCTGTAGATCAGTTGATTGCACTGGATCAATACATCCTGCAACGTGCCGCAGAAGTACAGAAAACCATTCAGCAAGCCTATGAAGATATGAACTTCCATATCGTAACCAGTGCGCTGACCAACTTCTGTATTAATGACTTGGGTGGTTTCTACCTCGATATCATCAAAGACCGTCAGTACACCACCAAAGCAGACTCGCAAGCACGTCATTCTGCACAAACAGCTTTGTATCACTTGGTTCAGGCTTTCGTTCGTTGGATGGCACCAATCTTAAGCTTTACGGCACAAGAAGCATGGCCGCTAATTCCTGAGCAATCAGAAAAATACGTGTTCACTGCAGAATGGTATGACATCCCAGTGGCTTCTGAAGCCAACATACTGGCAGAAGCGGAATGGCAAACCCTGATCGCTGTTAAATCTGCCGTCAATAAATTCATTGAAGCTGCACGTACCGCCAAAACAGTCGGTTCCAACTTGTCTGCTAAAGTTGAACTTTGGGCGAATGACGAACTCAAAGCCGTATTGGATAAACTAGGCGATGAGCTACGTTTTGTCCTGATTACCTCACAAGTGGTTGTGAATGGCTTTGATGCTGCACAAGGTGAAGCCTCTGATTTAGATGGCTTGAACGTGAAAGTTTCTGCAGCAGATGGCGAAAAATGCGTACGTTGCTGGCATGTACTCCCTGATGTGAATACACATTCTGCACACCCAGGTTTATGCTCACGTTGTATTATCAACCTTCCAACAGGTCAAGGCGAAGAGAGAAAATATGCCTAATCCACAACACAAAAAGGGCTTATTCCAGTTCTATCCACATAATTTATGGTGGGTGGGCTTGTCCATTGTCGCGATTATTCTCGACCAATGGACCAAATGGATTGCAGTATCGCATCTGAATTACGCAGATCCAGTGCCTGTATTGCCCTTTTTGAATTGGACTTTACTGCATAACTATGGCGCTGCCTTTAGTTTCTTGTCCGATGCAGGTGGATGGCAACGTTATTTCTTTACCTCACTGGCAGGTTTAGTGTCTGTAATTTTTGTATTTTGGCTAATGCGTATGCCAAAAAATGTCATCGTACTGCCTTTGGCGATTGCCTTGATTTTAGGCGGTGCGATTGGGAATTTAATTGATCGGGTCAGTCTTGGCTACGTGGTCGATTTTATTCACGTGTACTACAACAACAGCCACTTCCCTGCCTTTAATATTGCAGACAGTGCCATCACACTTGGCACCATTCTGCTGTTAATTGATACGTTTTTCCTAGAAAAGCACCGAATTGAACGAGCGCAGGCGCAACATGACTGAAATTATTAATCCAAATGATGAAACTCGTATTGAAGATGGCTCAAAAGTCGAATTGCACTTTTCTGTCGCCATTGAAAATGGTGTAGAAATTGACAACACCCGTAGCCGCGCTGAACCTGTAAGTTTGGTCATGGGCGATGGCAGCCTATTACCTGGTTTTGAAAAGTCATTATTTGGTTTACGTGCAGGTGACCGTCGTACCGTGAGTCTTCCACCTGAAGAAGCATTTGGTCCATGGAATCCTGAAAACGTACAAACTTTTGATACGGTTAAATTTGAGCAACATCCAGTTGAAGGACACATGATTGAATTTGAAGATAAAGCCAAACAAAGCCTCTATGGCGTGGTGAAATCTGTCAACGATGATGTGACTGAAGTAGACTTTAACCACCCTTTAGCGGGTAAAAATATTACCTTTGAAGTTGAAATCTTTAGAGTGACCCCAGCAGGACAACAAGGTATTAAGTTGATGTAATCAATTTGCATACTTACTGCATCTTTCTGCTGTTCAAATCTCCCAAGTACAAGAAAATGAATTTGGGAGATTTTTTATTGAATAA
The DNA here is from genome assembly GCF_013391485.1 of Acinetobacter sp. SwsAc5. NCBI lineage: Bacteria > Pseudomonadati > Pseudomonadota > Gammaproteobacteria > Moraxellales > Moraxellaceae > Acinetobacter > Acinetobacter sp. SwsAc5. The sequence goes on along the minus strand of NZ_JACAXD010000011.1, from coordinate 3,838 downwards.
GATAATTATTAAATATAATCAAATACTTAAAATTAAATAAATCCAGTTTATTGATCTATATTTTACCGATATATCGTTGTACGTTTTAGCTTACATGCACTGCAGAAAATTGACGCTAGGCAAAGATCAGCTTTCATTTTATATTTAACACATACAGAAACAGGATGTTTCTAAAAGCAAGAATAACAATAATAAATAATATAACGGCAGGACGCTGAAAGGTATAACAGGAGTAATACCTAAACATAAATCTGAAAAAGCCCCGACATGATGTTGGGGCTTTTTTCTATTTGTTTTTTGTCCTACTTTGAAATAAGTTTAGACCTGAAGAAATTTATTTTATGGAGCCACCAATTTAAGCAATCTGGCAGATTGACCATCTTCAATCACCCAAATATTGCCATCCTGTGCTTGAAGTACGCCACGAATCCGCTGACCCATCTCGATACGCTGTAACTCCCGAACAGGCTGTGCTTGCGTATCCACCACAATAATTGCTTTTGAAGATAAACCACCAAGAATGGCTTTATGCTTCCAGTGTGGAAATACATCTCCCGTATAAAACATCAAACTTGAGGGAGAGATGACAGGCGTCCAATCCAGCACTGGGGCTGTAAATTCAGGACGAGTCGCATGGTCTGGAATGGGCAAACCATTATAATGATCACCGTTCGACACCAACGGATAGCCATAGTTTTCGCCTTTGGCAATCAGATTCAACTCATCACCCCCTTTAGGTCCCATTTCTGCAACCCAAAGCTGCCCTGTAGAATCGAATGCCATGCCTAAAGGGTTGCGATGTCCCAAACTCCAGACTTGCTTGGCAATCTCTCCATGTGTTTGAAATGGATTGTCTAAAGGGGTTGTGCCATCTGCATTTAGACACAAAATTTTGCCTAAATTAGATTTTAAATCCTGAGCAGGTTCAAACTTTTGTCGCTCACCAGAACTTATCCACAATTTGCCATCTGCACCAAACTTTATACGATGCGCATAGTGCCCCTGTCCCGATACTTTCGGCACTTGCTGCCAGATTCTTTGAATTTGGGTGAGTTTTGGCGTGGGTTTGGCATCTAATACAAGCTTGCCCCGAATCACGACTGCACCGTAACCACCCGCACCCGCTTCGGCATAACTTAAATAAATCTGCTGATTCTGTTTAAAGTCAGGATCTAAAATGACGTCACCCAAACCACCTTGTCCGCCATAGGCGACTTCAGGGATAGCTTGAACATCTAAGCTTTGACCTGTTTTTGGATCAAAAAGTTTTAATTTCCCCGCTTTTTCTGTAATTAATAGGCGTCCATCGGGTAATTCTGCCAATGCCCACGGCTCATTAAAATCTGCAATTGGCTGTATTTGATAGCGTTGTAAATTTTGTGCAGAAGTTGATTTTGACTCTAAAGCAGCCGTGTTCTGTTTCGGCTCAACTTGCGCATTACACCCTGTAGTTAAACCCAATACAACTAGACATATAAATCCATAGTATTGCCGATTTATCTTGAGCATCCTAATTGCTCCTCTATTCATTCAATCTTTGCTTGTGCTAATCAAGACATCATAATCAATGAAATGTACCTCGTGCACAGTAGAAATGTAGCGATACACACTTTCTTACTTAAATCTTCTACAAAGTGAATAGGCAAAAAATTAAGGAGCAATGCTCCTTAATTTCAAAGTCCCAAAACACTAACGATCAATTAACTATAAGATCGGCTGGCTTTTTTAACCACGCTTGGCTCACTCACCACCTGTGATGTACTTTGTAAACGAATCAGTGCTACTGCAATTGCACCAATCACTGCAGGAATCGCCACCGCCAAAAAGTTCATTTTATGTGGTAAATCCATGCCCAAAAGTACGCCAATAATAATAGGGCCTACAATCGCACCGACACGCCCCACTGCAGAAGCACAGCCGATACCTGTAGAACGAATCGTAAGTGGATAATACTGAGCAACAAAGCTATACAATAAAATACTGCTGCCAATGGCAGAAGCACCTGCTAAGCCCACCAATAAATAAATCACAGGCTGTGGTGAATTAAAGCCTAGACCCACTAGAGAGAATGCGCCCAATAAAAACATGCCAATAATCACAGGTTTTAAGTGGAAACGGTCTGCTAAAATCCCGCCACTGATGGTTCCGATCACAGCACCAATGTTCATCGCCATTAAGAACATTAAACTGTTACCCAGCGAATAACCTGCTGCCATCATCAGTTTTGGCAACCAACTGCCCAAAGCATAAACCATCAACAAACACATAAAGAAGCAGCACCAAAACAGCAAAGTACTCATGCCACGGTTATTTTTAAATAAGGCTGCAATTGAGGCATCTGCGGTTTGTACTTCATTTAATACAAATTGTGTTTGTGGGCTGATATTTTCTTGTGGGCTAATTTGCTGGACGATGTGACGCGCTTTTTCATGTTGCTGTTTTTTCACCAAAAAAGTTAAAGATTCTGGTAAGAAAAACCACAATAAAGGCAAAATAAGTAACGGTAATCCCGCAATATAGAACATCACTTCCCAGCCAAAGCTAGGCGTCAACCATGCACCAAGTAAGGCTGCCATAATGCCGCCCACTGCATAGCCGCTGAACATGGTGGTAACTAAGGTACTACGCATTTTTTGTGGTGCATATTCAGAGGTTAAAGCCACGAGGTTAGGCAATACCCCGCCAATCCCTAAACCTGCAATAAAACGTAAAATACCAAACTCTGTTGGGTTGGATGCAAAGCCGCCCCAAAAAGTAAAGCCACTAAATAACGTCACACAAATTAATATGACATTTTTACGGCCAATTTTGTCTGCCAACATGCCAAACAGCATGGCGCCAAACATCATGCCTGCCAGTGCCGTACTCGCAAGCATACCTGCCTGTACAGCCGTCATATTCCATTCTTGCATCAGTAGTGGTAAAGCCACACCGTTAATCGCCAAATCATAACCGTCAAAAATAACGACAAATACGCACCAAAGTACAATTTTTAAATGAAAAGGTTTAAACTTTGCTTGATCCACTACAGCATTCACATTCATTGTTGTTGCTGTCATTTTTCCCTCACCTCCAATTGTGAGCTTTTTATTTTATAAAAAATGAATGGTTATTCACTTTTGTATATAAAATGAATCAATATTCACTTTTTGTCTACAGCAAAAACTTAACTCTGGTTAATTTTCTTAAAAACCTAGACTAAAGTTGTAGATAAATTCGACCAAATAGACTTGCAGTAATTTATGATATTTTGATATATGCTATATTTTTCACATAATTTATTATTGTAAATATATTGTTTTAAACTTCTTTCTTCTACTTTTCTTCTTAATATTTTCTCTCTTGCATAAAAAAACACCCCCAACGCTAGTTGAGGGTGTTTAGAATAATGAGCTGGCGATGACTTACTCTCACATGGGTAACCCCACACTACCATCAGCGCGAAGAGGTTTCACTTCTGAGTTCGGGAAGGGATCAGGTGGTTCACTCTTGCTATTGTCGCCAGCACAACTGTTATGGACTTGTTCGGGTCTTAGTTACATTGCTTAAGCTCGATGCTTTCGCTTGTAATGCCTTACTTGGTTCCAAATGAGTTATTAACAGGTTGGCTATTGTATCTGAAATATCATGTTCAGCAAGGGCTGAATCAAGATATTTGATCTGATCAGTTTCAAGTGATCTTTTATGAATCGATTGATGCTTGTGATACAACAACTGTTTGGGTGTTGTATAGTCAAGCCTCACGAGCAATTAGTATTGGTCAGCTTCACATATCGCTATGCTTCCACATCCAACCTATCAACGTCGTAGTCTTCAACGGCTCTTTAGGAGGCATAAA
>NZ_JACAXD010000010.1:0-118229 GCF_013391485.1 Acinetobacter sp. SwsAc5 | reverse complement strand
GTTCAAATGGCGATTCAGCGTTTAATTGGTTTTGGGAAAAAAGAAGAGTTTAAGGAAATTTTGGCAATTTTAAGAAAGCAGAATCCTGATAGGATAAGGGTTCTGTGAAATTTGTCGTGTACAGAGCTGCCTATGAAATATTGACCATTTTTCTATCTTCGCTTACAATTGCATGCCCTCAAAAAGTAGTATGTTTTTGGGGCTTTTTATTAACGGGAGAATTGCCACATGGCAACAACAAATCAGTTGATCCGTAAGGGTCGTACGACTTTGGTTGAAAAATCAAAAGTTCCTGCGTTGAAGGCTTGTCCACAACGTCGTGGTGTTTGTACACGTGTTTACACAACTACACCTAAAAAACCTAACTCAGCAATGCGTAAAGTTTGCCGTGTTCGCTTAACTTCAGGTTTTGAAGTTTCTAGCTACATCGGTGGTGAAGGTCACAACCTACAAGAGCACAGTGTTGTTCTTATCCGTGGTGGTCGTGTTAAAGACTTACCAGGTGTACGTTACCATACCGTTCGTGGTTCTTTAGACTGTGCTGGTGTGAAAGATCGTAACCAGTCACGTTCTAAATACGGTGCTAAACGTCCTAAGAAATAATCTTTTAAAGATTAAACTCTTAGTTCGTAGAACTGCAATCCTTTATCGTCTCGCTTGTCTGATTTCTGCATTTAATTTTGTGAAATTCAAGCGACGTGTAGTAAGGCCAGCGAAATGCACACGACACTTTGTGCTACGGCTGGATCACCCTGAAGTGTCATATTTATAGGTAGTTTAAAATGCCAAGACGTCGCGTAGTCGCTGCTCGTGAAATCCTTCCGGATCCTAAATTCAGCAGCCAAACAATCGCTAAATTCATGAACCACGTAATGCAAGATGGTAAAAAATCTATTGCTGAAAGTATCGTTTACGGTGCTTTAGACCGCGTTCAAGAAAAATCTAAAGTAGACCCAGTTGAATTTTTTGAAGCTACGCTTGAAAAAGTTCGTCCAATGGTCGAAGTAAAAGCACGCCGTGTTGGTGGTGCTACTTATCAAGTTCCTATGGAAGTACGCCCATCCCGTCGTACTGCTTTAGCGATGCGTTGGTTGGTAGATGCTGCTGCTAAGCGTTCTGAAAAAACTATGGCGTTACGTCTTGCTGGCGAGTTGCTTGATGCATCTGAAGGTAAAGGCGCAGCGATCAAAAAACGTGAAGATGTGCACCGTATGGCTGAAGCCAACAAAGCCTTCTCTCACTACCGTTTCTAAGCGGATAAAACAGGCCCTAATCAGGAGGGTGATGAATCGGTTGTCACTGAATTGTCATCAAATCGCTTTAAGTTGCTAGGCAGCTTAAAGCGTCCTGTTTTAAACAACAAAATTTAGGAATGCTAGAAATCATGGCACGTCAAACCCCAATTTCTCGTTACCGTAACATTGGTATCTCTGCGCACATCGATGCGGGTAAAACAACAACTTCAGAACGTATTTTGTTCTATACAGGTGAAAGTCACAAACTTGGTGAAACTCACGAAGGTTCAGCAACAACTGACTGGATGGAACAAGAGCAAGAACGTGGTATTACTATTACCTCAGCAGCTGTAACATGCTTCTGGAAAGGTATGGGTAACCAGTTTGACCAACACCGTATTAACGTAATTGACACCCCAGGACACGTTGACTTCACAATTGAAGTTGAGCGTTCTATGCGTGTTCTTGACGGTGCATGTATGGTTTACTGTGCTGTAGGTGGTGTACAACCTCAGTCTGAAACTGTATGGCGTCAAGCAAACAAATATAAAGTACCTCGTTTAGCGTTCGTGAACAAAATGGACCGTACAGGTGCAAACTTCTTCCGCGTTGTTGAACAAATGAAAACTCGCTTGGGTGCAAACCCAGTGCCTATCGTTGTTCCAGTGGGCGCAGAAGACACATTCACAGGTGTTGTTGACTTAATCGAAATGAAGGCAATCATCTGGGATGAAGCTTCACAAGGTATGAAGTTTGAATACGGTGAGATTCCAGCTGACCTTCAAGCAACTGCTGAAGAATGGCGTACGAACATGGTTGAAGCTGCTGCAGAAGCATCAGAAGAACTCATGGACAAGTACCTAGAAAATGGCGAACTTTCTAAAGAAGAAATCGTTGCTGGTTTACGTCAACGTACATTAGCGGGTGAAATTCAACCTGCAATGTGTGGTTCTGCATTCAAAAACAAAGGTGTTCAACGTATGTTGGACGCAGTAATTGAATTCTTACCTGCACCAACTGACGTTGAAGCGATCAAAGGTATCTTAGACGACAAAGACGAAACTGAAGGTTCTCGTGAAGCGTCTGACGAAGCTCCTTTCGCAGCGTTAGCGTTCAAAATCATGAACGACAAATTCGTTGGTAACTTAACGTTCGTACGTGTTTACTCTGGTGTTCTTAAAGCGGGTAGCCCGGTTTATAACCCAGTGAAAATGAAGCGTGAGCGTATTGGTCGTATCGTACAGATGCACGCAAATGACCGTCACGACATCGAAGAAATTCGTGCAGGTGACATCGCAGCGTGTGTAGGTCTTAAAGATACAACCACTGGTGATACATTATGTGACGAAAACCACGTAATTACACTAGAGCGTATGGAATTCCCAGAGCCAGTAATTGCATTGGCTGTTGAACCTAAAACTAAAGCTGACCAAGAAAAAATGTCAGTTGCTTTAGGTCGCTTGGCGAAAGAAGATCCATCATTCCGCGTTCGCACAGACGAAGAATCTGGTCAAACGATCATTGCGGGTATGGGCGAGCTTCACCTTGACATCATCGTTGACCGTATGAAGCGTGAATTCAACGTAGAAGCGAACATTGGTAAACCAATGGTTGCATACCGCGAAACGATCAAAAAGACGATTGAGCAAGAAGGTAAATTCGTACGTCAAACTGGTGGTAAAGGTAAATTCGGTCACGTATTCGTACGTTTAGAGCCGCTTGATCCTGAAGCTGGTAAAGACTACGAATTCGCTGAAGAAGTTGTAGGTGGTGTAGTACCTAAAGAATTCTTCGGTGCAGTAGACAAAGGTATCCAAGAACGTATGAAGAATGGTGTCTTGGCTGGTTACCCAGTTGTAGGCATTAAAGCGACATTATTCGACGGTTCTTACCACGATGTCGACTCTGACGAATTATCGTTCAAAATGGCGGGTTCTTACGCATTCCGTGACGGTTTCATGAAAGCAGATCCTGTTCTTCTTGAGCCAATCATGAAAGTTGAAGTAGAAACTCCAGAAGACTACATGGGCGATATCATGGGTGACTTAAACCGTCGTCGTGGTATGGTTCAAGGTATGGACGACTTACCTGGTGGTACTAAAGCAATTCGTGCAGAAGTTCCACTTGCAGAGATGTTTGGTTACGCAACACACATGCGTTCTATGTCTCAAGGTCGTGCGACTTACTCTATGGAATTTGCTAAATATGCTGAAACTCCACGTAACGTGGCAGATGGCATCATTGCTAAATTCCAGTCTGGTGGTAAAAAAGGTGACGACGAGTAATCTTTCGATTACTATAAGCGCAAACTAATTCATAGTTAAAAAACCTAATGCTCATGGAGTGATCCTCCATGAGTTGTTTTAAAAAGGAAGATCTCATGGCTAAGGCTAAGTTCGAACGTAATAAGCCACACGTTAACGTGGGCACAATCGGTCACGTTGACCATGGTAAAACAACTTTAACAGCTGCGATTGCTACAGTATGTGCACGTAAGTTTGGTGGTGAAGCGAAAGATTACGCTGCTATCGACTCTGCACCAGAAGAAAAAGCACGTGGTATTACAATTAATACTTCTCACGTAGAATACGATTCTCCAACTCGTCACTACGCGCACGTAGACTGCCCAGGCCACGCCGACTATGTTAAAAACATGATCACTGGTGCTGCTCAGATGGACGGTGCGATCCTTGTTTGTTCAGCGACTGATGGTCCAATGCCACAAACTCGTGAACACATCCTTCTTTCTCGTCAGGTAGGTGTACCTTACATCATCGTATTCTTAAACAAATGCGATATCGTAGACGACGAAGAGTTAATCGAATTAGTTGAAATGGAAGTTCGTGAACTTCTTTCTACTTACGACTTCCCAGGCGACGACACTCCAGTAATCCGTGGTTCAGCACTTGCTGCACTTAACGGTGAATCAGGTCAATATGGTGAAGATGCTGTAGTTGCTCTTGTTGAAGCGCTTGATACTTACATCCCAGAGCCAGTACGTGCAATCGACCAAGCATTCTTAATGCCAATCGAAGACGTATTCTCTATTTCTGGTCGTGGTACAGTAGTAACTGGTCGTGTAGAAACTGGTATCGTGAAAGTAGGCGAAGAAGTTGAAATCGTTGGTATCAAAGACACAGTTAAAACAACTGTAACTGGCGTAGAAATGTTCCGTAAACTTCTTGACGAAGGTCGTGCGGGCGAGAACTGTGGTGTTCTTTTACGTGGTACTAAGCGTGAAGACGTACAACGTGGTCAAGTACTTGCTAAACCAGGTACAATCAAGCCACACACTAAATTCGATGCGGAAGTATACGTACTTTCTAAAGAAGAAGGTGGTCGTCACACTCCATTCCTTAACGGTTACCGTCCACAATTCTATTTCCGTACAACTGACGTAACTGGTGCAATCCAGTTGAAAGAAGGCGTTGAAATGGTAATGCCAGGTGACAACGTTGAAATGTCAGTAGAATTAATCCACCCAATCGCAATGGACCCAGGTCTACGTTTTGCGATCCGTGAAGGTGGTCGTACTGTAGGTGCTGGTGTTGTTGCTAAAGTAACAGCATAATCACTTTATAGTGTGAAAAAGCGCTCCATTTGGGGCGCTTTTTTTATGGCTGTATTTTGTGTGCTAGTTTCCAGATGGATGAAAGCTTGTCCTACTGTATTGATGGATGAAATAGCTGTTCTTTAAACCTTGAATCAATCTAAAACCATTTTATGAACATTCTTTTGCTGCGGTTTAGTTGCCTTTTTTCTCTTACATCATAAAAATAATTTTGCTGTCTAATTATTCTTGCTCTTACGTCATAAAAAATTATCGTCTATTTTTTTACTCTTGCGTCGTAAAAATAATTTCATTGTCTATTTTTTACTCTTGCGTCACAAAAAATAATTTCACTTATCATTATTTTTTATTCCTCATGTCCTGAACTGACAACTCACTGTCCTTAACTGCACTTAAATACCGCACAGAAAACCGTAATATGAACTCATACCGAAAAATAAAAAATATAGCGGGTTACAGGAAATGAATGACTTCATTGTTGTAACCTCAGGAGTGAGCAACATGAATGCTAAAGTGAGTATTAGTGAACGTGCAGGGGCGAGTTTTCCTGTCCGTCGAATGAATTTCAACTTTGATGCTGTACCTGAATATTGGATGAATGGTAATGCAGGTCTAACGCATTTTATGACTGCATTATCTGCGTTATTTCCCGCAGGTGAGAAGTTCTTTATAGACAGTGTGCGTGCTGTGCGTTATCACCCAATGCTGAAAGACAATGCAGATTTACAGAAAGAAATCAGTGCATTTATTGGACAAGAAGCCATGCACACGCATGAGCATGTCGGTTTTAATGCCTCTGCACAGAAATTTGGGCATGATGTTGATACTTTGGATTGTTATACAGATACTGTGATTCAAACTACACGCAAATTTATGGCAAAGTTGGCTAAACCGATTGGCATTACACAGAAAATGGTAGATTTAACTGCGACCACTGCGCTAGAACATTTCACAGCTACGATTGCCTCACAATTATTGACCAATTCACATATTCAAGAATTGATGACCGATGACACCATGAAAACTATGTGGTTGTGGCATGCGATTGAAGAAAACGAACATAAAGCTGTTGCGTATGATGTATTTGAAGGTGTGTTTGGCAAAGGTCTGAAAGCCTATGCACTACGTACAAGTTCTTTGGTTATTTCGATGCTGACTTTATTTTTTGTACAAAACTATTTTTTGTTGCGTTTACTAAAACAAGACGAGCAGTTGAATTTGGAAAATTTACGCATGATTTATCGTTATGCCTATAGTCCATCTAAAGGGATTATTACAGGCATGGGCAAAGAAATGTTGTTCTATTTCAAACCGAATTTTCATCCTAACGATTTTGATACCACAACATTATTAAATACTTGGAAAGCTAAATTAGGCTTTTAAACTTTTCCCTTTGGTCAGGCAACGCAAGTTGCCTTTTTTTTTGCTCGATTTTTTTGTAGTGAAATCTATAATGCCTACATCTTAGAACAGCACAAGATCATTTCTTATGATTCGTTTAATGCAAGCCCATGATGTCGCTGATGTAGTTGCGATTGAAAATTTGGTACAAAGTCATCCGTGGGGTGCCAAACAATTTTCCGAAGCGGTGGACAGTTATCACAGTACCGTGATTGAACACGCAGGGAAAGTGGTGGGTTTTTGTATTTTACAACCTGTGTTGGATGAAGCGAATTTGTTGTTGATGGCGGTACATCCAAGTCAGCAAGGCAAAGGTTTAGGTTATCAACTGCTAGAACATTCTATTGCAGGTTTGAAAAACCAACCTGTGCAGATTTTTTTAGAAGTACGTGAAAGTAATTTAGCTGCGATAGCCCTGTATGAAAAGTCAGGTTTTCATCAAATTGATTTACGTAAAAATTATTATCCTAAAACGGATGGCACACGGGAGCATGCCATTATTATGGTGAAATCTTGTAGCGATGATTTTGCCAGTTTGTTTAAGTAAATCTGATCGATGCAAAAATAGTATTGCATCATTACATTTTTATTTGATGATGGAGTTATTCCAGCCTAAGGGCAGCGTGGTCATTAAGGAGTTTCCCAATTGCTGCACCTCATCGGTATTTAGGCTGCGGTTAATGCGTCGCCATTGACCATCGAGTAGTAGCTCAAGGGGCCCATATTGCGATTTATAATTCATTTTATTGGAATGTGGTACCCAATAGCCTAAGTAAACATATTGCAGTCCCAAATGCTGTGCCTGTTCAATTTGTTTTAATACCGCAAATGTTCCGAGTGAGCGACGACTTTCGTCTGGGTCAAAAAAGGTATAGACCGCAGAAATACCATCATCTAAATAATCACAGGTCGATACCGCAATTAGGCGATCTGCTTGCCAAACTTCTAAAAAGAAGCTGCTGGTACAACTGTGGATTAAAAATTTTTCAAATTGGTCACGGCTGGCAGGGAACATATCGCCATCGGCATGTCGTTCATTGATATAGCGTTCATACAGCGCATAATGCAAATCACCTGCATCTTGTGGCTTGGTGATTTTGATTTGTAAATCGTGATTGCGTTTCCAAGCTTTTTTTTGGGTGCTGTTCATTTTAAATTCAGCGACAGGAATACGCGAAGAAAGGCATTGGCGGCACAAATGGCATTCAGGACGATAGACAAAATCGCCACTGCGACGAAAACCGACCCGAGAGAGTTCAGACAAAGTCAGCACATCAATTTTATGTGCAGGGTCTAAAAAAACCATCCGCGCAGATTTTTCGGGTAAATAGCTGCAATCATGCGGCGGAGTAATGTAATACTGCAAATCATTTAGCAGGGATTTTGGGTGATATGAATTCATTTTCAAGATCCCTCTCTGTTATTGTCATTCAAATAGGCGCGCATACTGCGCTATTGTTTTACTTGAAAATACACTGTCCTGATATTTTTTCCAATTGATAGCAGGCTGTTTTACAACATCTTGTAACGATTTAAGATAGTCTTGGCGAGAAAGTGTACATGCGCCCAGACTAATTAAATGATCATTGACCAATTGACAGTCAATCCAAGGCAATTGTTGTTCTTGTCCGAGCAGCATCAAACTATAAAATGCCATTTTAGATACATCAGTGCGATGGCTAAACATGGACTCACCAAAACAGCCCTTGCCAATGCTGACCCCATATAAACCACCGACCAAAAGATCTTGCTCCCAAACTTCGACACTGTAGCCATAACCTGCTGCAAAAAGCTGACAATACCCTTGAATGATCTCTTCAGAAATCCAAGTTTCATTGGCGTAGCTACGGGGCAAGGCACAATTGCGAATCACTTGTTCAAAGGCGTGATTGACAGTAATGCGATAATCCATTTTTCTCATGTTACGGATTAAAGATTTACTGGGCTGATAATATTGCGGAATAATCACACAACGCGGTTCAGGACTCCACCAGCAAATAGGATCACCTTCTGAAAACCATGGAAATAAGCCATGTGTATAGGCTTCATAGAGCGTAGAAGGGGAGAGGTCTGCACCTACACAAATCAAGCCTTCACCCTCAGGATCGACTTCAATGGGGTTTGGAAAGATAAACTCAGATGGGGGAAGTTGTTGCATGATTGAAGTAAGTAAATATGAATAATTCTAAACTAACGTAACTGAAATTGAATGGCAATCATTGAAGATTGCCACTCAAGTAATAGGTTAGTTAAATAATCGAAGTTGTTTAGCGATTTGTATTTTTTTACTGTCAATAAACAATTGTGCTTTGGTTTGAATAATTTCAAGACTTTTGGTTTGATCAGAGACAGTAGTTCCATCTTTGTCTAAAACAAGCCATCCAAGCTGACCAATCACCTCTTGGACATAATGTGCAAAATCACTCGCAGTCTCTAAGCCATCAATAAAATGTGCTCGATAAAATAATTGATGAAAATGTTCTGTAGCAATACCAATTCCAGTAATTGGACTGATTAACACACTATAGTTTTGATGAAAACTGGCTTGTTTTAAAATGTAATGATTTAAATTTTGGCAATGCAAAATTGTTTTTTCGCTTGGTTGAAGGTTCTGACAAGGTTGAGCCAAGCCTAGATGACACAAAATCACTAATGCATTTAGAATCTTTGCATAATTTAATTCTGGAAAACTAGGTTCAAGCTCAGCAATTGTAAGTGGCTGGTAATTACATTCAGCAAAGAGATTACCTATAGGTTGATATATTTCTTCAATTAAATTGAATGTGCCTAATAGTCCATTAATACTCGTTGGTAGTTGCTCTTTAGCTGTAAGCAGCACGAAAGCAGTGTTACGTAATTTTTCTTGGACTTGTAGCGGTGTTAAATTATTTTTTCCGCGAATAAATAGGTCACGTCTAAATTGCGTGTTTGCGAAATAGTCTCGACACTGTTCTTTAAAGATTGGATGCTCAATCGCATTTAAAAATTGCTGATGTTCATCAGAGAAATTAATATTGTCTAAATGGGCACCAAGATCAGTAGAACCAGCGTAAGACAATTTGATTTCATCAAGTATACGAACGATTTGTTGAAATGAAAAACATTGCCAATCTTGATTTAAATACTCATGAATTAAGTAATTTTGATTCTGTTGTTTTAAATCCGCAACCTTTTGTAAAGCATTTGGATTGCGTTGAGCAAAAACTGGATTTTTTTTCAGTAATTCATCACTAAAATTGAGTGCTTCATTCACTTTCTGAATTGGATTGGTGCTTTTGCTATTAAACTTAAAATGACTATGAAATAGTTCACGAATTGGCATATTTGCAGCCCAACCCGTTACACAGTTATAACTGATATACACGATGCCATTTGGTTTCAAAAATTTGCGAATGAACTTTAGAATAATATGTTGATTTTCATAACTAATCCAACTCCAAATACCATGTAAGCTGATCGAGTCAAACATCGGTAAATCTTGACGATTTAACAACTCTTCAAAACTATCATCATAGAAAAAATGTTCAACATGGCTTTGTTCTGCTAATTGATTGGCATGGGCAGCATGAGCAGGGTTAAAGTCCGTACCATAAAATTTTGCTTCATTACATGTCGCATGGATATTTATGCTGACACCTTGTCCAAAACCGAGTTCGCAATGATTATGGGTTTCTTGAAAATCAGGACTTTCAATACCGTTTAGTAGCAAGCAAAACTTTTGAAAATTTGGACTCAAATCTCGATAGTAACCATAGGTGTAATTAACTTCAGTTTGATAGCCGTTAGTCCATGTCGTTGTCATTTATGTAATCCACTCATCAATTTTTGTTTAAAAAGTCTTCATGTTTTTGATTGTATGAATGATTTGTAAAAAAAACCACCAAAAAAATGGTGGTTTTTTCTTAAATTGTTACTTAGTTCGAGTTGTCTAAATATTTTTCTGCATCCAGTGCTGCCATACAGCCTGAACCTGCAGAAGTAATCGCTTGGCGATAAATTGAATCGGCCACATCACCTGCAGCAAATACGCCAGCCACAGAAGTTTGAGTCGCATTGCCTGAAGTGCCGCTTTGTACTTGGATATAACCATCACGCAAGTTCAATTGACCTTCAAACATACCTGTATTTGGCTTATGTCCAATCGCAACAAATAAACCTTGAACTGGAATATCTTGAGTGCTTGAATCTTGAGTCGATTTAATACGAACTGACGTTACACCAGTTTTATCACCGAGCACTTCATCAACTTGATGGTTCCAAATGATACTGATTTTGCCTTCTTTTTCTTTAGCAAAAAGATGATCTTGCAAAATCTTCTCAGAACGTAAGCTGTCACGACGGTGAACTAATGTTACATGCGCAGCAATGTTAGATAGGTAAAGTGCTTCTTCAACAGCGGTGTTACCACCACCGACAACCATTACATTTTGGCTTTTATAGAAGAATCCATCACAAGTCGCACAAGCACTTACACCTTGACCCATAAAGGCAGCCTCAGACTCAAGACCTAAATATTGTGCAGTCGCACCTGTGCAAATGATTAAAGCATCACAGGTAAATTCTTCCATATCGCCTTTGAGTACAAATGGGCGCACATTCAGGTTTACTTCATTGATATGGTCATACACGATTTCTGTGCCAAAGCGTTCCGCATGAGCTTGCATACGTTCCATTAACGCTGGGCCTGTTAAACCTTCAGGATCACCTGGCCAGTTATCAACTTCCGTAGTTGTGGTGAGTTGACCACCCAATTGTAAGCCTGCAATTAAAGTCGGTTTTAAGTTGGCACGTGCAGCATATACTGCAGCACTATAACCTGCAGGGCCTGAACCTAAAATAATTAAACGTGAGTGACGAGCGCTCATGCACAGCATCCTTTTTTTATTTAGAAATTTATGGAATTATACGTGAAACAGGATGAGTTTGCTGTGTGATTAAAGTCGATATTACTGATCATGTAAATCGATTTGAGCTATATAGAAAAAGTTAACAACACACTTCAATAATCTTGCATCTTTTTCTAGGCAACACATGCATAATAGAAGGTCTGTTATAATTTATAGCTTGCTGTGTGGTGAAGCTTGCATCGTGAAATGCAACTTAAATGACACAGCTAAATGAAATACAGACGCTCCGAATCAGGTGGCTTTTTAAGACCATCGAACAAACAAAAAACATTGATGAAGAATTGGCGACAGGACAATATATGACTGCGGTGTCGGGTGCTTATGCACATCGCTTAATAGCGACATTATTTTTGGTCTCTTTTGGAATATATCTGTTCCTTGCAACGGTGACCTATACTCCATTTGACCCAGGTTGGATGCACATTTCCAGTGACACCCAACAGGTTTCAAATGCGAGTGGAATCGCAGGTGCGTGGATTGCCGATTTACTGTTTGGCTTTTTAGGTTGGGCGAGTCTGCTTCTTCCTGCTTATTTTTTTATTGAAGCCTTACAAGTCTGGTGGCCGCGTAGTTTTTTAAACCGTCCATTTCGTTATGCTGCACAATTCTTCATTTTATTGGCAACAGCAAGTTTGCTGTATTTATTTTGGCAAGTACCTGCCGATACGTTAGACAATGCCTCAGGCGGCATCATTGGTTTTGAACTTGGGAAAAGTTTATCGCAAATTTTAACCATTTATGGAGCAACACTTTTTTTAGTCGTCTTTTGGATTTTCTTATTTACCCTCGCATTTGGGGTGAAGTGGAACAGAACGTGGGCAACTTTAAAAGCTACACCTGCTTATCTGCAAGATTTGTTCTATCGCAATGTACCTGAAGCAGAATCTGACTTTGACCGTTCTACACCACAGGTGAAAAAGACCGTTGTCGCTGCTGCACCTGTGGTTGCTGTTGAAGTGGCATCAACTGATTTAGAAGCAGCAAGTGAACCCGTGGTTGCACAGGCGAAAGAAGCTGAAACAACTGCGCCACATCCTGCGGCAGAGCGTATGTTTAATCACATGCAGCAACGTGAAGAAGAAGAGCAACAGGCGCAGCAACAGCTATTGGTGCAAGATGAAATTGATGATGTTGAGTTAGAAAAAACCATCGAAAAGGCGCATCGCTTAGAACAAGACAGCCAGCGTATTGTTGCGACAGGCGAAGTGTGGCGTGCTTTACAAGAAAATACCGACAGTCAGCATAACCAAGACATTCATGCATTATTACGTGCTTCTGAAGAACCAGAGCCACATCTACAATCGAATCCTTTTGATGAAGTGCGTCCTGCATCTACGGCATCTCAAGCCACTGCAAAATCTTCGTTAGATTGGGATGATGATCAAATTTTTGATGAATTGCTCGCAGCAGTTCCGCAAGGCAAAGCTGCAAGTGATTTACACAGCCCATTCCAAAACAGCGGGGCAATGGATACTTTAGATGAGTCTGTGACCCAGCAAGAAACAGTGCATCCGCACTCGAATCCTACGGCTCACAATTTTAACGATGATCTCAGCAGATTTGAGTCAGATTTTAACCCGCCATCGTCAAGTGCTTCGAATACGCAAAATCATGCTGTACGCCAAGAGCGCCATTTGCAGCATGATTTAGACAGTTTAGATGACTTGTTGGTGGATGATCTTTTGGGTGATGAGTTACAGCAAGATGCATTTCAAGATCAAGCGCCTGTAGCGCGTAGTACCAGTAGCTATGCACAAAGTTCTGCTTTTGTTCAGGCACCTATTCAGACGGCAGCCACTGCCGCAGTGATGGCAAACGCAGCGACTGCTACACAGGCTGAACAAGCAGAAAAAGTGGCGTTATCCAAAGAAGCATTTATCGAAGCTTGGCAGGAAACCGCAGGCAAACCACTAGACGAAGATGACTTTGATTTTGATGCGCCGCTGACCGATGCACATGGTCGTCCGATGTCACGCGCCATGCAGGTTGCAGAAAAACGTCGTGATTTATCGCCATTACCGGGTTTGGATTTGCTTGATAAAGTCGATCCAAACAAAAAAGTGAACTTCACCGCAGAACAATTATCGCGCTTGTCGGAATTGCTGGAAATTAAATTACAGGAATTTAATGTCAAAGCCAAAGTGGTTGAAGCACAGCCTGGTCCTGTCGTGACCCGTTTTGAGCTGGATTTGGCACCTGGGGTCAAAGCTTCAAAAGTAACCAATATTTCTCGTGACTTGGCGCGTTCAATGTCGATGGCATCGGTACGTGTGGTCGAAGTGATTCCGGGCAAACCGTATATTGGCATTGAAGTACCGAATAGTTCACGTGAAATGGTACGTTTGATTGAGTTATTACAAACGCCTGCTTTTGAAGATCCAAACGGCATTTTATCTATGGCGATGGGGAAAGACATTTCAGGCAATCCTGTGATTACTGAATTGGGCAAAGCACCACACATGCTCGTAGCAGGGACAACGGGTTCAGGTAAATCAGTGGCAGTGAACTCGATGATTTTGTCGATGTTGCTGAAATACAAGCCTGATCAATTACGCTTAATTTTGATTGACCCGAAACAATTGGAACTCGCCAACTATAACGATATTCCACACTTATTGACGCCTGTAGTGACTGATATGAAAGATGCCGTCAGCGCTTTAAATTGGTGTGTCAATGAAATGGAACGTCGTTATAAGCTAATGTCTTTCCTGAAAATTCGTAAATTAAGCGACTATAACCGTAAGGTTGAAGAATCTATTGCCAATGGTGAAGATTTAATTGATCCAACTTGGAAGCCGGGAGATTCAGCAACGCAAGAACGTGCACCGCGTTTAACACCATTGCCATCTATTGTGATTGTGGCAGATGAGTTTGCCGACATGATCATGCAAGTGGGCAAGAAAGCGGAAGAAATGATTACCCGTTTGGCACAAAAATCACGTGCAGCAGGGATTCACTTACTCTTAGCAACTCAGCGTCCATCGGTGGATGTGATCACAGGTCTAATTAAAGCCAACATTCCAACCCGTGTAGCTTTGCGTGTGAACTCGAAAATTGACTCACGTACTATCTTGGATGCGGGCGGTGCAGAAGACCTGCTTGGTCATGGTGATATGCTATTTTTAGGGCCGGGTAAAATTGAGCCAGAACGTGTGCATGGCGCATTTATTTCGGATGATGAAGTCAACCGTATTTGTGATGCGTGGCGTGAGCGTGGCGATCCTGACTATGTCGATGAAATCTTGACGCCATTTGATGAAGAACCATCTTCACGTGGTTTTGAAGATGGTGAAGGCAGTCCAGACCGTGATGTGTTGTATGATCAGTGTGTAGCATTTGTTTTGGAAACACGTAAAGTGTCGACCTCATCTTTACAGCGCAAATTTAGCTTGGGCTATAACCGTGCGGCACGTATTGTCGATCAGATGCAAGAGCAAGGCATTGTGAGCGAGCAAGGAGCAAATGGGAAACGTGAAATTTTAGTGTAAAGCTTTCACTTTCTGTTTGATTTTGAATCAAGTAGTGCTATAAAAAAATCCCGCAATTCAATTGCGGGATTTTTTCTTTTTACACTCAATCTTTTTGGCTGAATTTAGCCAGAGATTGTGTTTAAACAGTTTAAGCAAACTTGGCTAAAACTGCTAAAAAACCATCTTTTTGACATGGAAATTCAGCAATCACATCGTGAATACGCTGACCTTCAGGATTAGTGGCATTGACATCGCGACCATCGGCAACAAATTGTGTCAATAGACGTTCATAGTCACTTGGACGCATGTGTTTAAATGCGTGATAGAGTACGTGAAAATCTGCATTCACACCTGCAGGTGGAAGTTGATTCAAATAGGCAAATACACGTTCATCCGACCATGCTTCGTTAAAGGTCGCAGGTTGAGATAATGCCATGGCAATCTCCAGGTATTGTTCTATAAATAAAAAAGGCAAAATATGAGTTCACAAGCGGAAAAGTGTTTTAGTACACTTTATCTCGAAGCATAGCTTCTCGTCTTGCGACGGCAAAGTAAACTTTGTACATCCAGTCCACTCGAAGCACAGCTTCTCGTCTTGCGACTGGGCAAAGCAGTGCTTTGCTATTCCAGTCTCATATTCTGCCCTGATTCAATTTGCTTGACTAATCAGTATTCAGATTATCGCTCTTCAGGCAAATTGATATTCATTTCCAACATTTCAATATTGGCTTCTGAACGCACAGACATTTGAATATGTTGTTCATCGACACCACGCACGTAGCGATTTACCACTTGCATGATTTCTTTTTTCATCTGATCAATTTTGTCTTGGCTTAAGCGTTTACCTAGACCTTGTTCAGAAGCAACAATCACTTTTAAGCGATCTTTTGCTGTTTGTGCGCTAGATGTCTTGTCTTCACCGCTAAATAATTTGCTCCAAAATCCTGCCATGTCTACGCTCCAAATAATCGTGCTAACCAACCTTTCGGTTTTGTTTCAATATGACGAAACGGACGTTCTTCACCCAAGAAACGTGCAACCAAGTCATCATACGCCTGACCTGCAGCAGCATCGCTATACAGAATGACAGGTTTGCCTTCGTTAGATGCTTGAAGTACGCTCTTACATTCAGGAATAACGCCTAAAGTTGGTACACGTAAAATATCTTTAGAAATGTCGTCAATGGTTAGCATTTCTTGTTTATCGGCACGTTCTGGGTTGTAACGTGTGATACACAAGTGCTTACGCACACGACCTTCGTTTTGTTCTACTTTTTTGGTTTTGCTGTCAAGCATACCAATAATACGGTCAGAGTCACGTACTGAAGAAATTTCAGGGTTGGTCACAATAATCGCTTCATCGGCATGGTACATTGCAAGAATGGCACCGCGCTCAATCCCTGCAGGTGAGTCGCAAATAATGTAATCAAATTCTTGTGCCAACTCATCCATGATACGTGCCACACCTTCATCGGTGAGGGCATCTTTATCACGGGTTTGTGAAGCTGGAAGAATATAAAGGTTTTCGATATCTTTATCGCGAATTAATGCTTGTTGTAAACGCGCTTCATTATTTAATACATTCACAAAATCATAAACAACGCGACGTTCACAACCCATAATTAAGTCAAGGTTACGTAAACCCACGTCAAAATCGATAACAACAGTTTTGTGACCACGTAGGGCTAAACCTGTTGCAAAAGATGCACTTGTAGTGGTTTTACCTACGCCACCTTTGCCTGATGTTACGACAACAATTTTCGCCACCGAATCCACTCCTGTTATGGTTTAAATTCCCCTATATTTTTTCGGGGATTTTTGGTGATTATTTATACATTAAAATTGTAGAGCTTCAAATACAAGCTCTTGGTTATCATTTAAGTAAATATGCACAGGTTTTTTAGTCACATGCTGAGGAATATCGTCCGCCACGCAATACGTGCCTGCAATAGATACCAATTCTGCTTCTAGGGAATGACAGAAAATTCGTGCCGCAATATTCCCGCCCGCGCCGGCAATGACTCTACCACGTACACTACCATAAATATGTATATTTCCTGAAGCAATCACTTCAGAACCGCTGTTGATGCCTGCGGTTAAAATAATGTCGCCCTGATGTTGTACCAAGCATTGACCTGTACGCAAAATTTCATCGTGATAAGACGTAATATGCGCTACAGCAGGTGTAGTTTCAGCAACTTGATTTTCCGTCTGTTGCTGTTCTGCCGCAGGTTCAGGTTTTACTTCAACCACTTGTTCTTTGGTGGCTTTCACTTCCTGCAATGGACGGTCTTGCGGGATGACAGGGAACTGAATAGCACGTGCCTGATCTGCCATAATGCCTTCAGTCACAGCAATTGGCTGTGCTTCTAGGCTAATTAGCAATTGAATTAGCGCAATCAATTCTTGTTCGACTGAACTTTCAATGACCACCAAAACCCCTGGTGGAAATGATTTTTGCAACATTGGGCTTAGTTGCTGGCGGATCGCATCATGATCATTGGTGTCTAAGCTAATGCGAATCGCATTGACCAATCTGCCTTTTATCCGTATGTCAGCCATAATAATTCCTTAACACTTCTAACTTTGCTGGTTGTTGAAGTCATCTTATAAATAGAGCAAATCCTAGAACAAATTGGGTGAATTCTCTAGTTCAGTTACTAAAAATATTTCACATTGTTTTAGCTAAAATTATCGAAAGACCTTTATGAAATATCGTGTTGTTGTCCTTCATTTAAAATTTGTTGCCATTGTTTAACTTTTACTTGTTTGCGAATTGCTTCTAAACTTTCAAATATCGCTGATTCTACTAATTTATCAATATGCTGATTATGTTCAATCTCAATCTGACTAATTTTTTCAGCAATCATTTGATAAGTTGGATTTTGTACTTGTTGATGCTGCTGTGCAAAAGGTTCAATTAAACCTTGGGTGATATTTTCGCCCAATCGTTGTCCGATACTTTGAATTTGCTGTTCAATACGTCCACCGACCAATGGAATCAGGCGCAGCAATTGCGTCAGTTCAGGCGTATCTTCAATGGCTTGATTCACCACCAACCCGACATTTTTCGCAATCATGTGACGCTGCATTTGTAATTCTTTGCCTAAGGATTCCTGCAAAATATCGGCTAGGGCAATCGCGAGTAATTGACGATGATGCTCGACCAAATCATCAATAAATTGTTTGTGAGTGGTACTGGTGGTCAATTCACGTTGCACACCATTAAGTACCGTGAGCACCACACGGCTACTCAGTTCTTCCATTAGCAAGTTGTAGTAAAAGTTGCCGCGTTTATACCAACTGTCTGGAATGACTTTATAGCCATGGCTATGCAGGTTGTAACCAATCGCGATGGCACGTAATAAACGTAAAAAACGCAATTGCGGAATAATTGCAAGAATTTCATACCAGTGAATAAACGGGAAAAACCACCAACGCTGATGATGTTTGAAAATAATTGCAATACCCCAACGCACGCCCAACTCTACAATTAAAAACGTGGTAAACCAGCCTTCGGTAATCACCACCCAAGGGCGCAATTCTGTTCGATAAAACTGTAAAATTTCAGGTAGACGAATAAAATCGAACAACCATTCGCCAAAATCACTCATTAAAATGGCATTGGCACTTAAACAGAACAAGTTAAAGATGATTAAACCCATCAAAAACAAGTCATAAGCCAAGGCAATTTTCCATCCCCATGAATCTTTACGCAGGGGATGAAAAGAGGATTTGATGACAGGTTCTTCAGACTTTTTCATGGCGTACCTGAATGGTTATGCAGTCGGAGCTGCAAGTTTTTGTTGCATGCTTTCAATCAATTGATCTTTTTCCAGCCACAGTTCATGCACCCATTGCTGAAAACGCTCACGATATTCAGCATCATCTTCGTAATTGCCGCCCAACACCCAATCTGGAATATTAATTTTGCGTAAATTCACCGCAATGCGCGGCACCTCACCTAACCAAAACTCGCTATAGCCCGGCACGCCATCTGGGTACACAATGGTCATATCTACCAAGGCATCAATTTGATCACCCAAAATATTCAATGCCAAAGCTAAACCACCAGCTTTTGGCTTTAATAAATGTTGATAAGGCGATTGTTGTTGATCATGTTTTTCTTGGGTAAAGCGTGTGCCTTCTAAATAATTCAGCAGGGTAAAGGGCTGACTTAATAACTGTTGGCAGGCTTTACGCGCTTCTTCCATATCGCGGTCTTTCAGCTCAGGTTTTTTGGCAATTTGTGCTTTGCTGTGACGCTTCATCATTGGGAAGCCTAAAATTTTAAAGGCTTGTCCTACAAAGGGAATAAAGATCAGTTCCCACTTGGTAAAAAAGCGGGTCAATGGCATACGGGTTAAGCCAAAATACTGATTTACTGTGGTATCGACCCAACTTTGATGGTTACAGGTCATGAGATAACGACCTTGCATGCTCAGTTGCAAATCTTCATCAATGCTGATATCCCATTGGGTATTGGGTAATACATGATCAATCAGCCAGTTGTTTACACTGAGCCAACTGTTGGTAATTTGAATATTGGTTTCATCGACCTTACGTGACTGCTTTAACAGTTTGGTTAAGCCCAAAGCCAACACAGGAGGGCCGTGAAAAAATGTACTGCCAGTGATGACTGTACCCACGGTGAGACCTTTTGTGATTTTTTTTAATAAAGGGTGTTTCTTTGCTTGCGATGACATATAAATCAATCCTGAAGATAAATCGTCCAATGCGTCACGTGTTTGTAGATGACTCCAATATAAATGTTGTTTTTAAAATAAAAAAGTGTTGAAGTGAAAGTGTGTAGAAATTGTGATGAAGTTATACCAAGATTTGTACATGATCATGTATATTTGTAAGTAAAAGTTTTTTTATTAACAAAAAATCAATGGTCTAAGTATATTTTTTCATTCAATATTCAGCATATACAACAAAACACAAGTAAGGAGGCATGCCATGCGTGCATTAGCAATTTCGGCAGCAGTCGTAGGGGCAATGGTTTTAACTGGTTGTCAAACGACTGGTAACAACCTTGGTGGTATGGAATATGACAAAACTGCGTTAGGCACAGTAATTGGTGCTGCTGCGGGTTATGGCATCTCTAAAGGTAACGCAAATACAAGCGCACAAAACAACCGTGCTGCAGCGATTGGTGCTGTAGTGGGTGCTGCTGCGGGTGTTTATCTTGACAATAAAGAAAAACAACTTCGTCAACAAATGGCTGGTACAGGCGTAGAAGTAAACCGTAATGCCGATGGTTCTGTTGGCTTGATCATGCCGGGTAACATCACGTTTGATACTAACAAATCAAACATCAAACCAAACTTCTATTCTACCTTGGACAAAGTAGCGCAAACGCTAACCCAAGATAACAAGAGCGGTATTTTGGTAACAGGTTATACTGACAGCACTGGTAACGACGCAATCAACATTCCATTGTCACAAGCACGTGCACAATCGGTTGCAAACTACTTGGCTAGCCGTGGTGTATCAACTTCACGTATTAATGCACAAGGTCACGGTGCTGCAAACCCAATCGCATCGAATGCTACTGCAGAAGGTCGTGAGCAAAACCGTCGTGTAGAAATCAGCATTTATGCAATCCAATAATCTGGCATTGTATAGATTGTAAAGAACCGCCTTCGGGCGGTTTTTTTATGCAAGCAATTTCTAGGGTCTACTCAGCAAATAGACAATGACGTCTAAAGTAGCATTTTAGATTAGTCATCTTTGGCGGAGATGACTATAATCGAGCTCGAACCGAAATAGAGGAAA
Organism: Acinetobacter sp. SwsAc5; assembly: GCF_013391485.1. NCBI lineage: Bacteria > Pseudomonadati > Pseudomonadota > Gammaproteobacteria > Moraxellales > Moraxellaceae > Acinetobacter > Acinetobacter sp. SwsAc5. The sequence continues at coordinate 97,865 of NZ_JACAXD010000010.1, read as the reverse complement.
TACTATGACACTGGCAAGTCAGTTAAACGACAAGCAACTTGAAGCGATGAAATACACTCAAGGACCCTTGTTAGTGCTTGCAGGTGCAGGTTCAGGCAAAACTTCGGTGATTACCCGAAAAATTGCCTATTTGGTTAAGCATTGCGGGATTCCTGCGCATCGTATTACAGCGATGACTTTTACCAACAAAGCAGCACGAGAAATGAAAGAGCGTGTGACCAAATTGTTGTCACGTGAAGAAGCTAAAGGATTATCGGTTTCGACTTTCCACACCTTTGGTCTGAATTTATTACGTCTTGAATTAAAACACACGCCGTTAAAAGCCAACTTCTCTATTTTAGATGCCGATGACTGCAAACGTATTCTGATGGATTTAATGCACCGCGATAATTTGTCGGGTGCAGAAAGCAAAGAATTGATTGCCAAAGCCATGAAGATGATTTCAGACTGGAAAAATGATCTGATTGCACCCGAGCAGGCGCATACCACCTGCGAAACGCCAGAAGACATCCAGTTTGCACATTTATATCAACTTTATGAACGTAATTTACGTGCCTATAACGCGGTAGATTTTGATGATTTAATTGTAATGCCGACACGACTTTTGCAAGAAAATGCCGAAGTGCGTGACAAGTGGCAAAACCGTGTTCGTTATTTATTGGTCGATGAGTATCAGGACACCAACACCGCACAATATATCTTGGTGAAATTACTTGTGGGCGTAATGGGGCAGTTCACTGCGGTAGGTGACGACGACCAATCGATTTACGCTTGGCGCGGTGCGAAGCCTGAAAATATGGCCTTGCTGAAAGATGATTTCCCGAATTTAAAAGTGATTAAACTTGAGCAAAACTATCGCTCGACCAGTCGCATTTTAAAAGCGGCCAACACCGTCATTGGCAATAATCCACATATTTTTGACAAAAAACTGTGGTCAGATAAAGGTCATGGTGAAGTGATTCGGGTAATTACATGCCGCAATGATGATGATGAATCAGAACGCGTGGTTAAAGACTTACTCACGCATAAACTGATGAATGGTAAAAGCTGGAAAGATTATGCAATTTTGTACCGAGGGAACTTTCAGGCACGTATTCTGGAAACCCAATTACGTCAAATGCAAATTCCTTACAAGCTTTCGGGGGGGCAGTCATTCTTCGCACGTGCTGAAATCAAAGACATCATGAGTTATTTGCGTCTGATTATTAACCCTGAAGATGACAGCGCATTCTTACGCATTATTAACACGCCTAAACGCGCGATTGGTCCTGTGACTTTGGAAAAACTAGGGCTGTTTGCACAGGAAAACCATTTGTCATTATTGGCTGCTGCAGGTGATCAGCGCCTAACCATGGCAATTCCGAAAAAAGCCACGACGCAGTTGGCAGAGTTTTCAGATTTTATTAGCAATTTTACGCGTAACTTATTGGAAGATGATGAACCTGTGCCAATCATCCGTCAAATGATGCTCGAAGCAGGTTATATCGACTACATTAAAGAGCAAGCAGCTACCCCTGCGCAGGAAAAAACCAAGCTAGATAATATCGAAGTTCTATATAGCAGCATCCAAAGTTTGATTAACCGTGCTGAAGATGTCGATGAAAAGAATATTGAAAGCGTGATTCGTAAAATGGTGCTGCTCGATATGCTCGAACAGCAACAGGAAGAAGAAGACACTGATAAAGTCAATTTACTCACCCTGCATGCGTCCAAAGGCTTGGAATTTCCGTACGTGTATTTGATTGGTTTGGAAGAAGAGCTTTTACCGCATAAAAACTCAATTGTGGCAGATACTGTCGAGGAAGAACGCCGTTTGATGTACGTGGGGATTACTCGTGCACGTCAGGGCTTAACCATTACTTTGGCAGAGCAGCGCAAAGCGGGCGGGCAAATGAAACAAATGACCCCAAGTCGTTTTTTGGATGAATTACCACAAGATGAATTGGAATGGCTCGGACGTAAGAAAAAGTTAGCCGGTGATGTCGATCCGAAATTACAGGCACAGCATTATTTGGAAAATTTACGTGCCTTAATCAAGCGCTAATTTTTTGAAAATACTTAGGGCATTGATGCAAGTACAGCATCAAATGGCACATCGAAAATCGAAAGAAAATTGAAAATTTAAAAACAGGATAAACTTCATGAAAGTTCAAGTTAAAGTCTTAGATTCACGTTTAGGCACAGAATGGCCAATGCCAACTTATGCAACCGCAGGTTCGGCAGGTTTGGACTTACGTGCTTGTGTAGACAGCAGCACCGTGATTGAGCCGGGTCAAACAGTCTTGGTCAAAACAGGTTTAGCGATTTATATTCAAGATACAGGTTTTGCAGGCATGATTTTGCCGCGTTCAGGCTTGGGTCACAAACATGGCATCGTGTTGGGGAACTTGGTGGGTTTGATTGATTCAGATTATCAGGGTGAATTGATGGTTTCGGTGTGGAACCGTAGCCAAACAGCATTTAGCTTAGAACCTGGTGAGCGTTTAGCGCAATACGTTTTGGTTCCTGTGGTACAGGCCAAGTTTGAACAAGTAGATGAATTTGTTGCCACCGAACGTGGTGCAGGTGGTTTTGGGCATACGGGCAAAAACTAAGTTACTTAGGTTTCAGCCTATATCGTTTGGTAAAGTTTTATCTGAAACTTTACCAACAATTCTTGAAAAGTAACGAAAGATGTACTAATAATGACAAGTAAATCACTAGCTCTGATGAGACCATTGCACATCTATTAAAAAATCTAATTAGAATTTTCAAAATATCTCGAGCCAAGATTTATTCACTTTATGTTGGCTCATCTTTGTAGTTGTAAGCCTATGAACAATCCACAAACACTTTTTCCTCAGCATATTTTTCGCGCTTACGACATTCGTGGCAAAGAAACTGTGCTGACCGCGAAATTGGTACACGCCATTGCACAAGGATTGGTGCAACAATATCAACAAGAAAAGCAAACTCAAATTAGTATTGGTTATGATGCGCGTTTAAATAGCCCCGCTTATGCTGAAATTATGCGCCAAGTCTTTCTTGCCCATCAATTTCAAGTGACGATGGTGGGTTGTTGTTCTAGCCCGATGTTGTATTTTATGGCACGACACACGGCAGGCAATGGCATTATGCTTACGGCCAGTCATAATCCAAAATCAGACAACGGCATTAAATGGATTGTGCAGGGCGAACCGCCAACCCCTGAAATGATTCAACACGTGGCACACGATGCAGCGCCATATTATTTAAATACCGATGCAGCACCATCCATCGCCTCACAACACGCCACCAATATTTCACATGAATTTATTGAAGATGCGTGTCAGCAATATCAGCAGGCAATGTTGAACGATATTCAACTGGCGGGCACTTTTAAAGTGGTTTTAGATGGGATGTATGGTTCGGCAGGTCATTGCGCTGCTTTGGTTTTGCAAAAAATGGGCTGTGAGGTGATTGCTTTACGCTGCGAAGCCAATGGTCATTTTCCAGAACATGCACCCGATCCATCACAAGAAAAACACTTACAACATTTAAAAGCTGCGGTGCGTGAACATCAGGCGGACATTGGCATTGCTTTAGATGGCGATGGTGATCGTGTCGTCCTCTTGGATGAACATGCCAATGTGCTTTCAGCAGATCGTTTGCTGTCTTTATTTGCAGAAATGTGTTTAAAAACTCATCCTCAGCATCAAGTGGTGTTTGATGTAAAATGCTCCACTATGGTGCGCAATACCGTGCGTGATTTGGGTGGCGAAGCGGTGATGATTCGCACGGGCAGTACCTTCTTGCGGCGTTATTTGGCGCAGTCGCAAGGCAAGGCTGTGTTCGGTGGCGAATACGCAGGACATTATGTATTCAATGATGGACGTGGTTTTGGCTATGACGATGGTATTTACGCAGCGCTGCGCGTGTTGGAATACTTAAGCCACAGTAATTACAGCAGCCTTTCGGCATTGATGCAGAAATACCCTGAGCGTTGCTGCACTGAAGACACGTATATCAGCACACGGAATATTGAACCGAGTGCGGTTTTAAATGATGTTGAAAGTTCTAGCCATCGCAGTGGTGCAGAATTAAGTAAAATAGATGGTGTAAGACTTGATTTTGAAGATGGATTTGGCATTATTCGAGCATCCAATACAGGCGAATATTTTACGGTGCGTTTTGATGCCGATAATCCATCACGACTGAATGATATTCGCGATACATTTGTTTCCATGTTAAGTGAGCGATACCCTGAAATCGCCCAAGACATTTTAGATGCTCAATAAGGAGAGGCGAATGCCACATCAACAGACTGGTATCGACAAAGCGCAAATTTTGACTGAAGCTTTGCCGTATATTCAACGTTTTGCGGGCAAGACCCTTGTTGTGAAATATGGCGGCAATGCCATGACCGATCCTGAGCTGGAAAGTTCTTTTGCTCGTGATATCGTGTTGTTAAAGACTGTAGGCTTAAACCCGATTGTGGTGCATGGCGGTGGCCCACAAGTGGATTCTATGCTCAAGCAATTGGGACGTGAGTCTGACCGTATTGATGGCATGCGTGTCACCGATCCTACGACTATGGAAGTCGTAGAAATGGTCTTGGGTGGTAGCGTCAACAAATCTATCGTCAATCTGATTAACCAACATGGCGGTCGTGCCATTGGTTTGACGGGTAAAGATGGTAACTTGATTCGCGCACAAAAATTATTGATGCAAAAAACTACTGAAACAGGCGAAGTACAACAAATTGACCTTGGTTTGGTGGGTGAAGTGGTGGGTGTCAAAACCGACGTGTTGGAAATGTTTACTAGCAGCGACTTTATTCCAGTGATTGCACCTTTAGGTGTCGATGATGCAGGCAATACCTATAACATTAATGCCGATTTAGTCGCAGGTAAAGTTGCCGAAGCATTGGGTGCGGAAAAGTTAATTTTGCTGACCAATATTACGGGTGTATTAGACGAAAATAAAAACCTGTTAACTGGTTTGACTACGCAGGAAGTAGATCGTTTAATTGATACAGGCGTGATTTACGGTGGCATGATTCCAAAAGTGGGTTGTGCATTGGATGCAGTTAAAGGCGGTGTAATCAGTGCACATATTGTAGATGGTCGTGTGCCACATGCTACTTTATTGGAAATCTTTACTGATCATGGTGTGGGAACATTAATTACCAACCGTGTCCAAACGCGTAAATAAAACTCTATAAGATGATCCCTAAAAGAGCTTCACAATTGAAGCTCTTTTTTATGTCAAATTTACGGCAAGAAACTGAAATTTTGTTGATTCAGCATCCTTGAAATTGCTTTGCACCTATCCTGCAATCTTAAAATTGTAGTCGCTAAAATCGCGGTCATCATAGTGTCATGCTGCTGTCCTAGTGTAGGAGAAAACATGAGGTATCTATGATGCTACAAAAATTAAATCAGTATCGTCAGCAGTTTAGCTTTCCTATGGTTAAAGTGGGTAAAGCACAGAAAAAAAACAGCAAAGCTACGCAATATGCGTTTGAATGGGTTGAAAATTTAAAGCAACTACAAGAAGTACAGCGCTTTCGTGCACAGCAATTTTCCAAGCAATTTGGCATTGAATTTGAATCGGGTTTAGATCAGGATTTGTACGATTTTGGCTGTGAACACGCCGTACTCAGAGATAAATCTACGGGTGAAATTGTTGCTTATACTCGTTTAAAACTTTGGCAAGGGCATGAGCTAGCCAACAGTTATAGTGCGCACGAGTTTAAAATTATAGATGAGTTAGGGCATCTCTCGAATATTGTCGAAATGGGGCGTACTTGTGTGCATCCACGTTATCGTTCAGGCAAAACACTCTCTATTTTATGGCTGAATTTAGTGCCTAAAGTGTTATGGGAAATGCGTGCCAAACACATGATTGGCTGTGTCAGTATTCGTTTGGAAGGTAATGAAGCACGCGCGTATCATACCCATCAAGCGATTCAACAATTGGCAGAAAATCAACGCTGCGATATTCAGTCACAGCAGCTGTTTGAGCCAAGTTGTCCAAGTCATAGCTTTAGCCAAGATGAACGAATACCTAAACTGTTTGATGTTTATCTGAAAATGAATGCTAAGCTGTCTGAGCAAGCATTTTATGACCGTGAGTTTAACTGTCTAGATTATTTTGTTTTGTTAGATGTGAAACAAATGGCGAAACATTTTATTCGCCAAAAGAAAGTGAAAGCATCTTAACTAGAATAATTAAGCAGAGATTTCTACAGCACTGCATATCTATGAAGTGGTACTGTAGAAATCTATTTATATTTTTCAGATTTGAATTATCCACATGGCTGATGCACAATAATCAGATAATTTCATTATTTGTATAAAGATAAGGCCTTATGTGTCAGTTGCTTGGAATGAATTGTGCGACACCTACCGATATTACCTTTTCATTTCGGGGATTTTCGCAGCGCGCAGGAATCACCTCAGATCATTCTGATGGCTTTGGCATTGCTTTTTTTGAAGATAAAGCTTGCCGTTTATTTGTCGATAACCAGTCTGCAGTGGAGTCACCGATTGCAGAATTGATCCGTAACTATCCCATCAAATCGCGTAATGTGATTGCCCATATTCGTAAAGCGACACAAGGCAAAATTAATTTAGAAAATTCACATCCGTTTAGTCGTGAGTTGTGGGGACGCCAGTGGATTTTTGCCCATAATGGTGATTTACATGACTTTCATCCACGTTTATCAGGTCGTTTTACCCCTGTGGGCAATACCGACAGTGAACGTGCATTTTGTTATTTGTTAGATCAATTGGTAAATCGTTTTGGTTATGATGAACCGAGCCTGACGCAAATTTTTGACTTGTTAGCCGAAATTTCTCCTAAAATTGCAGAACATGGCACTTTTAATTTTTGTTTGTCCAATGGTCAGGCATTATTTAGTTATGCGGTGACCAAATTACATTGGTTGGTGCGTGCTTATCCATTTCAGCCTGCACAATTAATTGATTTAGATGTTGAGGTTGATTTTAGCCAAGTCACCACAGCAGAGGATTGTGTGGCAGTGATTACCACTGAACCCTTGACTCAAAATGAAACATGGACAGCATTTCAGCCAGGTGAAATGATTTTATTTCAACATGGACGCCCAATTAAAACCCAAATGACACATATTGCGCGTTTGGAACGTGAGCGTTTAAATCCTGAATTAAGACGGATCACCAAAGCGGATCAATACTAATTTATACGGGTATGTGTGGTTGAAAAATATTCATTTTATTATTGTATAATTCAATTAAATCAAGAATGAAAATGTATAAATTGGTTAATTAATAATTGATTCTTTTAGTCGGGTATTTTTGTTAAAATTTATTTAAATCAATGTCTTGTGTTGTTTTTGTGCGATTTAAACCAATCCCTACCAATTCGCTTCATTTTTATTTATGGGAAATACGGCTACCATTCCGCAATGTGATTAATCATTTATTTCTGTAAGGTGGTCGTATGAAGATGAAATGGGTTCCAGAATACAATACTGGTATCGATGTGATTGACGATCAGCATAAACGTATCCTCGATTATATTAATGAAATTGTTGAAATTAGCGATGGTACAGATCGAGCACGTGTAAAGCAGATTTTAGATAATATTATTGATTACACCCAGTCGCATTTTACGTTTGAAGAATCATTACAAGAAGAAGCGGGTTATAAATACCGCGTACCACATAAACGTGTGCATGATTTATTCATTAAAAAAATTGAGTCTTATCGCGATCGTTATGAAATGGGACAATCCATTGAAGGCGAATTGCATGAAGTCTTATCAAAATGGTTAATTAATCATATTCAACACGATGACGCCGATTATGTTGGTGCTGTGAAAGAGAATATGATGGGCATTATTAAGGAAAATGAGAAGAAGAAAGGTAAAGGTTGGTTCGCTCGTTTCTTCTCATAAGTCTGAAGCCATAAAAAATGAAAGAATAAAAATTATAAATTTGCGCAGCAAACTGTCTAACGATAGTTTGCTTTTTTCTTTTTTGAGGTTTTGCTTTTCCTTGATGACAAAGGCAAAATAGCCGTAGATTTTTATTAGGACAGCGTCATGCAGGACAATGCTATGTCACGATGGTTATCGCCGCTGATGGCATTTGGTTTATCATTCATTATTATTGCCACACTCGCACCAATGACAGGTATTCAGGTTGAGCGTCAGCTCGACTTTTGGTTGTTGTGGCTAGCAACTATGCTGATTTTGGCATTACCGATTACTTATTTGGAAATTGCCTTAGCCAAACGCTCAAAAACGACAGCATTACAAGCACTTTTAAGTTTAACCCGTGATGCCGATGCTTCTCAAAAATGGCGTTTGGTGGGCTGGCTTGCAGTGGTGTTCATTCCATTTTTAGCAGGCGGTTTGTTGTCTAATGCTGCGCAAATTTTAAATCAATATGCCGCTGCAGACTTGGCTAGTCATGTCTTGTTTGTGATTGTGGCTGTTTTAGCACTGGCATTGTCATTAGTGCCGCGTCAAATTTTATTGCTATGTACCGCTGTTGCTGTTGTGGCGGCTTTGGTTTTATCGATGGTGATGGGTTCAGAACTCCCTGCATGGCAAGTCACCTCAATTGAGTTTAGCGAATGGGGCAGTGCAACCGTTTTGGCTTTGGTGGCCAGTGGTTTAGGCATGGGCTTGTACTGGCAAACTAGTTTGCCGCAAGTACAGCAACAATCTGCAGCAACTTCAACGGTATTGCCAATTTGGATTGCACAGCTATTGGCAGTCGTTGCTTTTGCATTCTTTGCCGTGCAAGCACAAATTCCAGCGTTGGCTTTGGTGGCGGCAACTGTTGCAGCAGCAGCGGTTCTATTGCAATTGGCACGTGAACAATTGGCACAACGTCAAATGGCGGTTGCGATTCAGTGGATTGTATTGATTGCAGCAACTTTGGTTTGGGCAATTCCTGCCATTGGTCCTGTATTTAATTTTGCCTTATTGCTTTGGGGCTTAGTTATTTGTTTGATTTACGCAATTTTTGCAGGCTGGATTATGAAAATCAGCCATTTGCGTAAAGCCATGAACTTTAGCAGTGAAGCCTTTTATAACATTTGGCGTATTGCGGTACGTGTGGTGTTACCTGTATCTATCGTAGTGGCGATGGTGGCGTTAATTGGACAGTGGATCGCATGAGTCAAATGGCGCAGGTTTGGGTGGCGTATGCCACACCAGAACAACAATGGCATGTGGCTGTCGCATTTCAGCAGGGCATGACTGTACTGGATGCAATTCAGCAGAGTGGACTTGTGACAGCAACGACTTTACCTGAACCGTTGATGCTGGGTATTTTTGGTGTACGGGTTGAGCCGCAGCATGTATTACAAGCAGGTGATAGGGTTGAGATTTATCGTGCTTTGACCATTAACCCGAAAGATATTCGTCGTAAACGTGCCGCAAAGAACCCAGTAGGGCGTTATGCCAAAAGCAATCGCTTGAGACAATTGCAATGATTTAAAAAACCCCTCAGATGAATTTCAGTGAGGGGTTTCTTTTTATTCTAAAGCGGCTATAGTGGTGGCGCGTTGAGAATCGCTTCTTTCGATCCTGGTAGACCTGGTTGAGATTCTGGAATCGTTTCCAAGCCTTCAACTTTTTCTACAATACCATTTGGATTGAAAAAGATTTTCAAATGCTGACCATGCGCGGCAGGGATCTTGGCTTTTTTAGCATAAGTTCCTGGGATATAGTTGTAAATGTAGTCCCAACGTAATGGATTCATCGGATCGGCGATGGTTGGACTGCCCAGCAAAAAGCGGACTTGTTGATGACTCATACCGACTTGGACTTTAGACGCTTGAGCTTGGGTTAATGGTGTACCCTGTGGAATATCGACTTTATAAACGCCCAAGGTCGAACAGCCTGCGAGCAGTGAAGTGACCAATAACGTCAACATGATTTTTTGCATTTTGCTACACTATCCCAAATTAATTATGATGCATTTGATCTTGATCCAGTGTTAGATCATACTGCATCTTAACTTTGTTGCATATTCCAACTTTAATTTTGTTGAGAGACCTTTTTTCATGCCTATTTCAAATCAAGAATTACGCAAAGCTGGACTTAAAGTTACCCTTCCACGAATTAAAATCTTAGAATTATTAGAAAATTCAAAACAACATCATTTAAGTGCAGAAGATATCTACAAAACTTTACTCGATCAGGGTGAAGATGTGGGTTTAGCAACTGTGTATCGTGTGTTAACACAGTTTGAAGCTGCAGGCATTATTGAGCGTCATAATTTTGAGAACAATCATTCTGTGTTTGAAATCATGCAGGAAGATCACCACGACCACTTAGTTTGCTTGAACTGTAGCAAAGTGGTTGAATTTATTAATGATACTATTGAAAAAGAACAGCATGATGTGGCAGAGAAATTTGGTTTTGAGCTCACAGGGCACTCGCTGAATTTATATGGTTATTGTGATGCGCCAGAATGTCGTGAAGCGTTGCGCAAGAAATAATTTGCTGTAGGTATAAAAAATAGGCTTCCGTATGGAAGCCTATTTTGTTTGTGTTTAAGCATTGTTGCGAAGTTATTGCCCATCGAAGGTAATATTCGAGGTTGCATGTAACAAACGCTCGCCACCTTCTTCTGATAATTTGATTTGTAGACGCAAATCGTTTGGCGAGTCGGCGTGTTTAAGTGCGTCTTTGTAGCTAATTTGCTTGGCTTTATAGAGGTCGTATAAAGCTTGGTCAAAGGTTTGCATGCCCAATTCGCGAGAACGCTTCATTAGGTCTTTAATTTCGTGCACATCACCTTTACGGATTAAATCTGCAATTAATGGTGAGTTAATTAAAATTTCAATCGCAGCACGACGTGAGTTGCCATCTATGGTTGGAATTAATTGCTGTGCCACAATCGCTTTCAGGTTTAGCGACAAATCCATGAACAACTGGTTATGTCGGTCTGCTTCAAAGAAGTGAATAATACGGTCAATTGCTTGGTTAGCGTTGTTGGCGTGTAGGGTGGCAAATACCAAGTGACCTGTTTCGGCAAAGGCAATTGCATAATCCATGGTTTCGCGGGAACGAATCTCACCAATCAGAATTACATCAGGCGCTTGACGCAAGGTATTTTTTAATGCGATTTCAAAGGAGTCGGTATCAATTCCGACTTCACGCTGGGTAATAATACAGCCTGCATGTTCATGCACAAATTCAATCGGGTCTTCAATGGTAATGATATGACCTTTGGAGTTTTGGTTGCGGTAACCAATAATAGACGCCAAAGAAGTCGATTTACCTGTACCAGTCGCACCTACAAAAATGATGATGCCACGTTTGGTCATCGCCAAATCTTTGAGAATAGGTGGCAGTTTCAAGTCATCCATGGTCGGGATTTTGGTTTCAATCCGACGGAGTACCATGCCCGGCTCATCACGTTGTTGGAATGCGCTGACACGAAAACGTGCTGTTTTTTCACGGTTGGTAATCGCAAAGTTACATTCACGGGTTTCGGCAAATTCCTTGCGCTGTTTTTCACTCATAATTGAGTTAAGCAGCTGACCGACAATTTCACCTGTAAGTTTACTTTTGGCTACAGGCACAATTTGTCCATGAATTTTCATGGACGGTTCAACATCGGCAGTAATAAACAAGTCAGACGCTTTTTGCTGAATCATCAAATTCAGTAAATCATTAAAGTCCATCGCGTATCTCGAATTTTAAACTTATAAGAATGATTCAGGCTGCTTCGCAACAGTTCGTGCAGTCTGTGGACTAATTACACCGCGCGATACCAAGTTTTTCAGGCTTTGGTCGAGTGTAGTCATACCGTAGTTTGCACCAGTCTGAATAGCCGAATACATTTGCGCTACTTTGTTCTCACGAATCAAGTTACGTACCGCAGGAATACCAATCATGATTTCGTAGGCTGCAACACGACCACCGCCATTTTTCTTCAGCAGAGACTGTGAAATGACGGCTTGTAGAGATTCAGATAACATGGCACGAACCATGTCCTTTTCTTCTGCAGGGAATACGTCAATGACACGGTCAATGGTTTTTGCCGCCGAGGTGGTGTGTAGCGTACCAAATACCAAGTGACCTGTTTCCGCAGCAGTCAGTGCCAAACGAATGGTTTCTAGGTCACGCATCTCACCCACCAAGATGATGTCAGGGTCTTCACGCAGCGCTGAACGCAGTGCTTCATTAAAGCCATGTGTATCACGGTGTACTTCACGTTGGTTAACCAAGCATTTTTTAGATTGGTGTACAAATTCGATAGGGTCTTCGACTGTTAAAATGTGGTCATAACGATTGTCGTTAATATAATCGATCATCGCCGCAAGGGTGGTCGATTTACCTGAACCTGTTGGCCCTGTCACCAAAACCAAACCGCGTGGATATTCACAAATATCCTTGAAGATTTGCCCCATGCCTAAATCTTCAAGTGTTAATACTTTTGATGGAATGGTACGGAATACCGCACCTGCACCACGGTTTTGGTTAAATGCGTTCACACGGAAACGTGCCACGCCAGGCACGTCAAAAGAAAAGTCAGTTTCTAGGTTTTCTTCAAAATCACGGCGTTGTTTATCATTCATAATGTCGTACACTAATTTGTGTACTTCTTTATGTTCTAATGCGGGTAAGTTAATACGACGTACTTCACCATCCACACGAATCATTGGTGGCATACCAGCAGATAAGTGTAAATCCGAAGCGCCGTTTTTAGCGGAGAACGCCAATAATTCTGTAATGTCCATGAAAGTCCCCGAGATCAATTAAATCTTAATTATTTTGATAGAATAATACGGCTTTCCATCAGCTTAACCAACTGTTAGTTGCTGGGCAAGGTAAAAAAAGATGAATGAAATGAGAAATCCATCAATGAATAATTTGCAGCAATCACGTACTCAGGTTTTGGAGCAGATTCAACAGGCCTGTGAATTGGCACAGCGCGAGCCAAATACGGTGCAATTGTTGGCAGTGTCTAAGACTCATCCGAGTGAAGCCTTGCGTGAAATGTATGCGACAGGGCAGCGCGCTTTTGGCGAAAATTATTTGCAAGAAGCTTTGGATAAAATGCAGGCCCTGAGTGATTTAGAAATTGAATGGCACTTTATTGGGCATGTGCAGCGCAATAAAACCAAACATTTGGCAGAAAAATTTGCATGGGTGCATGGGGTAGATCGTTTGATTATTGCCGAGCGTTTATCGAATCAGCGCGATGCTCAACAAGTGCCCCTGAATATTTGTTTACAAGTAAATATTGATGCGCAAGACACGAAGGATGGTTGTCAGCCGAGCGAAGTTGCAGAATTAGTCCGACAGATCAGCCAATTACCGCATTTAAAACTACGCGGTTTGATGGTGATTCCTGCACCTGATCATCCTCAAGCTTTTCAAGATGCCAAACAATTGTTTGATGCAGTGAAAGCACAACATGCACAACCTGAAGATTGGGATACTTTGAGTATGGGGATGTCGGGCGATTTAAATGCCGCAATTGCAGCAGGTTCAACTATGGTACGGATTGGTACAGCATTGTTTGGCGCACGTGACTATTCCAAGGCTTAATTGCTAGATGAACAAAGAATCTGCCAAGATTTTGCAAACATTATCTTGTACGTTTTGGCTGACATGAAATGCGGAATTTTGCGGCTAGTGCTGAAGGTTGGATTTTCTTAATATGAACTTATCGGGAAACAGGGAGTTTCCTAAATAAGAAGAATAAGAAATAGAACAACACGGAAGTGCTTGGTACGACAGGAGTTATACCAAAAACTGAATCTAGAAAGCCTCGACAGGATGTCGAGGCTTTTTTAGTTATGTATGCTGTAAAGCTGTCAAAGTTTTGGCTTGTGTAGATTATTTTTAATAACCTTCACTATTTTTAGAAAGCGCCACTTCCGTCCAGTAAATAGGTGAAGTAGACATTCAAGATTTATTTTCTATTCAGATTCGAATACGGGCAATCAGTAAAAATAGCAAAAAACAGAACTGAAAGAAGCCTGTGAAAATGATGGTCCAACCGCTATTTCCAGGTGTTTTTCTTGCATCCAACTCAATGACTAAAGTGCAGACGGTGAGAATGATTTCAAAAATTAAAACCGCTTTAAAAACCCAAGGTTTAGGGAAACGTATTAACCATGTGAGAAAAATAATACTTAAACTGGGCAATACAGCAAAGAGAATAATCGTTTTTATATCCATAAAATTAAGTACTTAAAGTGTGGGTGATTTTAAAATAAATTCAATACAACTTCATGGAAGCCTAAAATCTGAAATCTCACAGTCATCTCAATAATTCTTCAATCGACAAATAATCTTCAGATTTTAGGCAGTATTGGCTTTAACCCACCACATTGACTTCACTTGCCCCTGCACCCACTGGTTTGACTTGAATTTGCACAGGAATTCGTTCGTGCATTTCCTGAATATGCGAAATCAGCACCACTTTACGTCCCTGACTTTGCAGATGGTCTAAGGCATTCATCACCATGTGCAAGGAAGTCGGGTCGAGAGTGCCAAAGCCTTCATCAATAAATAGCGATTCCAGTTTCATTGAGCCAGATGCCATATTGGCAATTGCCAGTGCCAAAGCTAAAGAAACCAAAAAGGTTTCGCCACCCGATAAAGACAGAACAGGGCGAATTTCACTGTTCATATCTAAATCAATAATCGCCAACCCCAAACTGTCAGGAATACGATGCAACTGATAACGCGAACTCAGTGGCAGCAATTGCTGATTGGCGTATTCCACCAAAATATCCAAGTGATGTTCTTGAGCAATTTTCTTAAATTTCGTACCTTCTTTATGCCCAATTAAATCGTAAATACGTCCCCAGCGGTATTCTTCAGCTTTGATACTTTCAATTTGAGTTTGATAGGTAGCAAAAATCCCTTGATTGGTGCTATTCAGGCGTAGCTGTGCCTCAATCTCATTATAGTTTTGCTGTTGTTTGGCTTTGTCTGTTTGTAGCGCTGCCAGTTGCGTGGTGACCTCGTCAAAACTCAGTTGTGGCTGTTGCTTTAAGTGTTTTTGATATTGCTCTTCCAATGTTTGCCAAGCCGTTTTAGCACTCTCCAAACTGTTTTGTTGTTGCTGCAGCATGTTGCGTATTTGCTGATGTTCGGCATAAGAAATCTGTAAACATTTATCAATGATGCTGGCTTGAAAATGCGTGTGTGTCGCTTGCCACGTTGCAATGTGTTGCTGACATTCAGTGTGTTGCTGCATGCGCTGTTGAATTCTACTATCCAAACCATGTTTTTGCAGTTGTAAGTCTTTTAACACCTGTTCTGCTTGATTAAGTACAGTTCGTTGTGTGCTAAGTGCAAGATTGAGTTGCTGTTGTTGCTGATCTAAAGCCTGCTGCCATTCTTGATAGGTCTGATATTCACATCCCGCATGAGTTCTTGTAAGCTGCTTAATTTGATCACGCAGCTCACTTCCTGCAGTTTTAATCTGCTGCAGTTGTAGGGTTTTCTCTGCATGTTGCTGTTGTAAAAATAGCAACTTTTCTTGCACTTGCTGCTGTTGTTGAGTCAGTTGTTCAATCGTTTTGCTCAGTTGAACTTGCTGCTGCTGCAAGTGATGACGTTGCTCTAACTGTTGTAAGGCATTTTGATAGTATTCAATCGGTTGATTGAGCCAAGCGTGTCTTTGTTCTGCATCTAAAAGCGACAAAATAGGCTGTAAACGCTGAGCGAGGTCTTGGCGTTGTTGAATAGCATATTTGAGTTGTTCTGCCTGCTGTGCAGCATTGCGCCATTGTTTCAGGGTATCGTTTGCTTGTTGAATACTCTGCTGCAAGTGTTGAGTGGATTGATGTGTTGTTGCCCAATGTTGCTGTACGTGTTCAATTTGCTTTGCAACAGGCAGCGCTGCATCCAAATCTAAAGATAAGGATGTTGCAAGCTGTTGCACCAATGTCTGTTGTTGTTCAAGTTGCTGTTGCAGTTCAAGACTGCGTTGTTGTTGTTGATGATAAGTTGCATCGTATTGACTGCGAGCACGCTCCAATTGTTGTAGCTGTTTTTGCGCATGCTCAAATTCAGTTTTGGCCTGCTGCAATTGCTGATCCTGCAATTGGTTTAAAGCGTCACTGAGTAAATTTTCATGCTGAATAAACGGATGTTCATGGCTGCCGCAGACCATACAGGCTTCATTCGGTTTTAATTGGGCACGTAAATCCTGCACACTTTGATGCTGCAATAAACGCTGCTGTTCAAAGATCTGCTGTAATTGTTGCAAGGCTTGTTCAGTAATTTGCACTTGCTGCTGTTGGGTTTGAATTTGAGTCTGTGTCTGCTGTTGCAGACTTAAAGTTTCTTGCTGACGCTGTTGTAACTGCTCAAATAGGGTGGTCTGTTGTTGCCATTGTTCAAGTGCCTGTTGCAAGCGCTCTAAAACATGCACACTCTTTAAAGCATGTTGTAATTGCTGTTGCTCTGCCGTGAGTTGCTGCTCAAGTTGTTCAGGATGTTGATATTGTTTTTCCCAAACCAACAGTTGTTGCTGTGTATGTTGTTGTTGCTCAATTAAAGTATCTAATGCAGATTGGAACAGCGTAGGGTTTTGCTGACGTAGCTGCTGTTCAAGCTGCAAATAATCTTGCAGACGTTGCAACGTAAGGGCTAAATTATCATCAAAATTTGCCCATGCCGCAGTCTGTTTGAATTGCTGTTGTAAATGTTGCTGTTGTTGTTGCTCGGTTGCAAGTTGAGTCGTCAGTTGCTTCAAATTATTTTGCACAGGCTGAATTTGCTGCTCTGCAAATAATTTTTGTGCAGCATCCAAAGCGGTATATTGTTGAAGTTTGCTAGAAATTTCATGTTGTAACTGTGCCGCAATTTCAAGTTGTGGTTTCAATTGTTCAACATGCTGCTGCCATGCCTGAAGGTCTTTTTCCGCTTGCTGTTGCTGACTAATCGCTTGCTGTTGTGCGTATTCCGCTTGTTGCAAGTTTGGTTCAAATTTCAAAAGCTGCTGATTCAGATTTTTTAGCTCGGTATCTGCTTGCTGACGCAAGACAAATTGCTCGCGGATGGTTTGAAATTCATCTAAATGTTTGAGCAATTGTTTTTGAGAGGCGAGTTTAAGATCGGCATCGACTTGAACATCATATATTTCTTTTTTAGCTTGGGTGCTGGCATAGAGTTCATGGCAATCTTTGTGCCATTTCACATCATTTTCATACAGTTTTTCGGTTTGGGTCAGCAAAGCTAATTGTTGACTTAGGTCATGTT
Organism: Acinetobacter sp. SwsAc5; assembly: GCF_013391485.1. Taxonomy (NCBI): domain Bacteria; kingdom Pseudomonadati; phylum Pseudomonadota; class Gammaproteobacteria; order Moraxellales; family Moraxellaceae; genus Acinetobacter; species Acinetobacter sp. SwsAc5. Next base: position 80,666 of record NZ_JACAXD010000010.1, on the reverse strand, counting down.
GTTGGGTTTCTAAGTCTTTTAGTGCTTCATCGCTGAGGAGCACCACATGCCCCATGACATTTTCAAGATCTGTTCGCTTTTGTTTAATTTCACTAAATTTAACGGCTGCACGTTTACTGACTTCGGTAAAAATTTGCGAATTGGTTAAATATTCAAGTAAATCTGCCCGTTCATGGTCTTTGGCTTTTAAAAATGCCCCAACTTCCGATTGTGCCAATAATACTGCGCGTGTGAATTGCTCAAAACTAAGGCCAATCAACTGCTCTACAATTGGCGTAGCTTCAGAAATTTTTTGATTTAAAACCCGTTGTTCATCTAAGCAGGTGATGGCACGTTCAACTTTTAAGTTTCCATCCACTTTGTTATGTGCACGGCGAATTTGCCAACGTGCCGAATAGCGTTTTTGATCGAGCGCGATAAATTCAAGTTCTGCAAAGCCAGAAGTCGTACCACGACGTAAAATATGTTTAGAGTCTTTTAAGGAAATTTCTTTGCCTGCGGTATCGGTCAGACTGCCTGTAGCACCTCTCAAACGTGGAATTTCGTCATAAAGTGCCAAACACATGGCATCCAGCAAAGTCGATTTGCCTGCACCAGTTTTGCCCGTAATTGCAATTAAACCTGCCTGTGCCAGTGGCTCATCTTCAAAATTGATGACATGCGTGCCTGCCAAAGATGCCAAATTATTTAAACTTAAACGTAAAATTTTCATGGCAAATCCTTAAGCTTTATTCTGATCAAGTTCTTGTTGGGCTTCGGCCAAAAGCTGTAAAAAATCTTGGCTCACTTCTGGGTCAGGTTGATAGCCCATTTTTTCCCATAAATCTAAAAATAATTTTTCAGGCGTAGGCGGCTCTAAATCAATTTTTGATTGTTGCACGTTCGAGTTTTCACAGTTTTGAAAGCGTCGTGCAATGCGCAGTAAACGATAGCGGTTGGCAGGCAGTGCTTGTTCAATTTGTTGGCGTAAATCAATGGGTGGCGGGGCATCGCTGATATATTCAATTTCTAAAAAATGCCGTGCGCAAACTTCTGCAATTTCATCTTTTGGCAATTTATTCAGTTCGGTGATTAATTCAGAAAGTTCACAGCGAATCCGAAGCAGCTCTACCGTACGTGGAATAAGCAAGCTTTCATATTGGAAACGCTGTGCATCTGCCTGTAATGGATCAATCCTAACTTCAAGGACTTGGTGTTTATAATTCAGCTCGCTAAATGATAAAGGGATGGGTGAGCCGCTATAGCGAATGTGTGGCTGTCCGACCTGTTGCGGTTTGTGTAAGTGTCCGAGTGCGACATAGTCAATCACCTCATCAAACAGCGCAGTCGATAAGGCTTCTTCATTCCCCACTACAATTGGGCGTTCTGAGTCGGAAGTTTCGCCACCTTGCATGTGTGCATGTGACATTAAAATCAGGGCTTGATCGGGTTGTTTACGGGCTTTGGCTTCTGCAATCAGTTGTTGATGTAAGTAAGCAACCGCAGATTGATTGTCACTGCTATGTTCATTTAAACCTGTAATTTCTGCACTGCGTAAATAGGGCAGGGTCAGACACCATGCCACAATATTTTGCGCAGCGTCATAAATAGGCACTAGGAGTTTATCTAAATCTAATTTTTGCTCGGCTGTTTTACCAATCACGCCCACAGCTTTGGCGTTGAAGCGGTCTAAAAAGGGTTCAACTTGCTCAATGCGATACCCAGAGTCATGATTGCCTGCAATCATTAAGGTTTGCATGTGTGGAGCAAGCACATGCGCATCGGTAAGGAATTGATAGAGTTGTTTCTGAGCGCTCGAAGCAGGATTGACCACATCAAAAATATCGCCTGCTATGAGCAGGGCATTCGGCTGTTTGCTTTTAATTTGAGTTAAGAGCCAATTTAAAAATTCAGTATGTTCATATTCACGTTCATGGTGATGGAAAAATTGCCCCAAATGCCAATCAGACGTATGTAAAAAATGAACAGCCATGCGTGTTCCAATCTTGATGTTGAATTATGGGATAACTTAACATAACTGAGCGCAACACTGCGGCAAAAAACCAGTTTTCTGCTTTTAAAGCGACAATTTAGGTCGCAGAGATTTTAAAGAGAAGGGAAAGTAAAATCTGTCGTGATCTGTATAGAAAAATATAGAGAGTTAAAATACTGATGTTAGAAAGGCTAAAAAAAGACCTTAAAAAATAAAGACCGACGATTCGAGTGATGATGAAATCGTCGGTCAAAGAAAAACTTGCGATACAGTAAAGCTTTGGCTGCTGTTCAAAGCATGACTGTATGCGATTTATTGCTTTAGTCAGGTCACCGAAAATATTGTGGATGCCATACACATTAACGGTTGTTGTGACCTTGTAGACTATATAACGTCAGGCTTTTGTATTCGGTTGACAATTTCATGAAAAAAAAATCAATTTTTTTTATACTAGGCTGAATCTTTTGTCTGAGTCATCTTTATGGTATCGCTAAGCCGTTATTTTATCTGGTTTTTCTTGTATTGCTTTGTGATGACCTGTATTTGTGGCGTATTGGCTGCATTATTACCTGCGGGTGTAGGCGGGATTTTAACTGCGGTGCCTTATTTGGTTGCCATGATTTTAGTGCTGTATAAGTTTTTAAAACAACAACGCCGTGCGCCGAATGACAAGGAACGCAAGACATTTACTTTAGGATTTAGCCTGATTTTTTGGGGCTATAACTTGGCGTTTTTATTATTAGGTTTGGCGATATTTTCTCGCCAAAACCCAAGCATTTGGCAAGATTTTTTACAGTATTTGCAACAGCCGCAATTTATGAGTGTGGTGGTGATCATGTTCTTGTTGATCGCAATTCCATTGTATCTGCTGACCTATTGGTTTTATGGTAAACAGGCACAGCGTATGGCAGTTAAAATGTTTGGCTGATAAAAGAAGTTGTTAATATCTGATTTTCTTCAAATATACATGATCAGTTATGTGATGATGATTTGCTTAGACTTGAACATTCAGTCTAAATCACGTATAGCTAAAACTATATTTTTCATCATGCTGAGATTGGAAGATGCATAAACCTTTGGTACTGGTAACAGGGGCAAGTGGTTTTATTGGTTCACAATTGTTGCCGTTTTTATTGCAACAGGATTATCGGGTGGTGGGGCTAACCCGACAGCCCAATCGAGTATCCAAACATCCACAATTACGCTGGATTCAGCAGTTAGATGAACTCGACACCGACCAAATTGATTATGTGATTAATTTGGCGGGAGAAAGTATTGGGCAGGGCAGATGGACAGCAGCACGCAAACAAAAATTGCTTGATAGTCGAGTTCAGACCACACTGCACTTATATCAATATCTTGAAAAGCGCCGTATTTTCCCCAAGTGTATTATTTCAGGCTCGGCTGTGGGGTATTACGGAATTGACCCGCAGGAACAATGGTCTACATTGTGTACCGAGCACAGTACAGCACAAGATATTTTTATGTCGCAACTGTGTCAGCAATGGGAACAAGCTGCTTTAAGCTTTAGCCAGCAAAATACTAAAATTATGCGTTTGGGTGTGGTGTTTGGACGCGGTGGCGGCATTTTACCGCAAATGTTATTACCAATTCGTTTAAATGCCGTCGGGCGGATTGGGCATGGACGGCAGCCTGTTGCATGGGTGCATATACAAGATGTTTTACAGGCCATTCACTGGTTAATGATGCAACCTGTAGACGCCAAAATTTTGAATGTGGTTGCACCTGAAAAAACCAGTCAGCAAGACTTTGCTGAAACCGCAGCTCGGCTTTTAAAACGTCGTCCATTTTTGGTGTTACCTGCTTTTGTCTTGCGTTGGTTATTGGGCGAGCAATCGCAATTGGTGCTGAATGGGCAATATGTCAAACCACAAGCGTTAGAACAAGCAGGTTATTGCTTTCAATATCCAAAACTTGAACAGGCGCTAGCGGCTTGTCTGGGTGCATCATCCTCTACTTAAACAGAGGATGCTGCTGAGTGTTATGCACAGATTGAGGTGGGCTGTAACTGCTTTGGATCATAAGCGGCAGGATCAACAATCGTTTCTTGCCCAAGCATGAGCTGTCTTAATAACTGCGCTGAAGCAGTGCCCATACATAAGCCATTACGGAAGTGTCCGAAATTCATCCATACATTATTTAGGCTTGGCACTTTGCCGATATACGGCACACCTGTAGGCGAGCCTGGACGTAAACCAGCCCATTGTTTCACAATGGGGAACTGTGCCAATTCAGGCACCATTTCAAAACAAGCCGTTAAAATATCTTGTTGGGTTTGCGGGTTTGGTGTGGTGTCAAAACCAACGTGACGCATACTGGAACCGCATAGCACATGCCCATCTTGACGTGGAATCAAGTACATCACCTTGTTCATGCACATGCTTGGCAACCATTGTGCAGGGGTTTTAAATAACACAATTTGCCCTTGTACAGGCTGTACAGGAATCTCTAAACCCAGTTGTGCCGCCCAGTGCTGTGACCATGCACCTGTCGCAAGCACGATATGATCTGCACGATGCAAGCGACCATCGGCAGATTGAATGGCTTGAATACGATCTTCAGTGATCTGAAATTGCTGAATTGGGCAGTGTTCAAAAAATCGCACGCGCGGATGTTGTTTCAAATATTGCGTGAGCGATTGTAATAAACGCGGATTGCGCACATTGGCAAGTTGTGAGAAATACAGGGCTTGTTTAAATTTGGGGTGGATATGCGGGTTAATTTGTTCGAGCTGTTCCCGATTCAGACATTCAGCTTGCTGCATCGGTTCATGATGACGTTCGGCATAATTTATACCAATCTCAAAATCATCTTCATCAAAAATCAACATGCCTGTTTCATGGATTTCAAAATCAATGCCTGTAATAGGTTTGAGTTTTTCATTCCATGCTTGGTACTGCGGTTTGGCAAATTGGGCTAAGTCATTGACCGCTTGAGGATAACGCCATGGATACATGGGAGAAAGAATTCCACCACCTGCCCATGATGCCGCTTGTGCTGCTTGTTGTTGATCAAAAATACTGATAGAGCAGCCCTGCTCTACCAGTTCGAGTGCAGACAACAAACCGCTGATGCCTGCACCAATGATTGCGATGTGCATGAAAGTCGCCTGTTTATGCCATATCTTTAAGTTTGAGTGCTGCTTCTTCGGCAAAATATGTCCAAATACCATCTGCACCTGCACGGCGGCAACTCATTAGCGATTCAATAATCACACTGTCCGACAACCAGCCATTTTGAATCGCGGCAGCAAGCATGGCGTATTCACCACTCACTTGATAGACAAAGGTTGGCACACCAAAGTTATCTTTCACTTCACGTACAATGTCTAAATAAGGCATACCTGGTTTTACAATCACCATGTCTGCACCTTCTTGAATATCCAGTGCAATTTCATGCAAGGCTTCGGCGCGGTTGCCAATATCCATTTGATAATTGTATTTGTTGCCGCCTTTGAGGTTGCTGGCAGAACCGACTGCATCACGGAAAGGACCGTAAAAGCTAGAGGCATATTTGGCTGAATAAGCCATGATAGAGGTATAGATATGCCCATTGCTTTCCAACGCCTGACGAATCGCACCAATACGGCCATCCATCATGTCACTTGGCGCAACCACATCTGCACCCGCTTCGGCATGGCTTAAAGCCTGTTTAATTAGACATTCAACGGTTTCATCATTCAGTACATAGCCTGTGTCATCAATAATGCCATCTTGACCATGAGTAGTGTACGGGTCGAGTGCGCCATCGGTAATAAGTACCATCTCTGGTAATTCTTTTTTCAGCAGGCGTAGCGTGTTTTGCACCAAGCCATCTTCACGCCATGCTGCTTCTGCGGTCAGGCTTTTATCTTCTTGTGGCGTGACTGGAAACAATGCCAGTTTAGACACACCCAGCTGCATTAAACGCTCGGCTTTTTTGAGTAATAAGTCTGCCGATAAACGCTGAATATTGGGCATGCTTGGAATATCTTGGGTTTGATTTTGTCCCGGTAAAACAAATACAGGATAAATCAAGTGATCTGTGGTTAAGTGAGTTTCGCGAACCATGGCGCGTAATTGATCATTTTTACGGATACGACGCATACGAGTGGCAGGAAATGCAGGACGATTGAACGTATAGGTCATAAAAATCTCACTGATCAGTATTAAACTAGACGACTATTGTAGCCCCTTAAATTTCATTTGGGCATACATTGGCTGTTTTTATTGTTGGTAAATTGAGTTGTTTGGACTTTTGGGCACGTTATGAGTAATGCAGAGAAAAATTGGACTGGGAATATACATTTAGGCGCGAAAGTCGATATTGATGTCGTGCTAAGACAATTGGTCAATGCATTTAATGGATCGCCATTTTTTCAACACAATGGCATGAGCATGCGTGTGGTCGATGGTCAAATTGAAGCCTATATTGAGATGCAACCGTATATGGTGGGCAACGTGGCTTTCCAAATTTTACATGGTGGTGTTGCTGCAACCATTTTGGACAGTGTGGGCGGTATTGTGGCGATGGGTGAGTTATATAAAAGAACTGAACCTGACGACTTGCCCGATACCATAAAAAAAGTCACCCGTTTGGCTACGGTAGATATGCGGGTGGATTACTTAGCACCGGGACGCGGTAAGTATTTTATTGCCCGTGCGGAAACTTTACGTTTAGGGCGTAAAGGCTGCACCATGCGCATGACGATGGTCAATGATGAAGATAAACCAATTACAACGGCAATTGCGTCTTATGCCTATTAAAATCTAAGGTAGGGCGCGAACAATTGTGTTTTGCATAATTGGATGACTGTTTATTTTTGATTAGTTTATTGTTTTAAACATATAAGGAGTTGAGTGATCATCTCCTTTTTTTGTGTGCATGAAGAGTTTTTTGAATTGTGACAGTTTGTAGCGACTTAAGTTTTCTTTAAGTTTAGATTTCTATCTTGAGCATTGAGTTATTTTCTATCCAATGTGATGCACATGATCAAATTTAATTTTGATGCTCAATCATCCAGTCAAACGCATTTTCTGGATGCGAATTTTCATCAGCAAAAAAATAAAAAACAATTCAACGGGTATGCATCTGTAGCGCAGCCGTATAAACCACAAACGAACCCAAAACAGTTGAACCTAGAACAGCCACATTTAGATGTATTACACAGCTATGCCTCGGTGATTCAAGCACACACAACAGCACAACATTTAAATGTGACAACTGTGACCCAAGATGCTAGCAAACAACGCTTGGCATTAGAGCATTTTATTCGAGATAAATACCAAAAAGTCCATCAGGCATCCATAAATACTTTTTCCGATACCTTGTTTGCAGGCTATGTAAACCACGACATGCAAGTGGTGATTGGCATGCAACCATTGGGCGCAAACCAAGCCTTTTTGGAACAGTATTTAGGTGCACCCATTGAAACCATTTTAACCCAATTGAGCCAAGTGCCTGTAACGCGCGCGCAGATTGTTGAAATTGGCAACTTGGCAGCGCAAGACATGAGCAAAGCCAAATTGATGGTGGCTTTTTTGGTCTTTCACTTATCGCAGAACAATGTGTCGTGGGCAGTTTGCACAGGAACAGCAGCAGTGCGCTATGTGTTACAGCAAATGGGTTTGCATTTTCAGGTACTAGAAAAAGCCAACCCCGAAGCCTTGGGCGATGCACAGCATCAATGGGGCAGTTATTACCAACAGAAGCCTTATGTACTGGCGATTGACGTTGCAGCAGCGTTGGCGGTCACGCAACAGCAATATTGTTTTTATGCCTAAGGTCATGCAGAAAGGCGGAAATTGAAAGATGAATGAGTTGTTTGAAAACCTGAATCACTATGCCCAAACAGACCCTGAGCGTGAAGCAATTGTGACGGCACAAACCACACTGAGTTATGCCACATTACAACAACGGATTGAGTTGCTCAGTGCAGAATTGGCAACTTATCAAGTACAGCGTTTGGCGTTGTGGGGTGTGAATCAGGCCGATTGGATTGTGGTCGATTTAGCCGCACGTAAAGCTGCAATGACAGTCATTCCTGTGCCTTTATTTTTTACTGCTGCACAAGTGCAACATTTACTGCAAGACAGCCAAGCGGAGTTGCTGTGTATTTTGACGGATACTGCACAAAGCGATACTCCGTCCAATGTTAACTTGACTATCGGAAATACTGCTATTCCAGAAGCTTTGTTGGAAATGATCCATGCAGTTCAGGCACAGGTTTTGCCACCATCAGATTTATATCAAGAGCAGTTGTTTCGTCTAAGCGTTGAAACAGCACAACCGCATTTATCCCCAAATTCTGCTGAGCAGCCTACAAAAATTACTTATACCTCGGGCAGTACAGGTACACCCAAAAGTGTGTGTTTGGCAGAAGCCACCATCAATTCAATTACACACTCTTTAAGTCAGGCATTACAAAGTAGCCAGCTTGGGCGGCATTTGTGTCTAATTCCATTTGCAACATTGCTTGAAAATATCGCAGGCGTGTATGTGCCTTTTCACATGGGACGTGCAGTGGTGGTGGGTGAAGTCAGCCAGTTCGGTTTGCTGTCCAACCATGAGTTTGATGTTTCACGCTTTGTCGATGCCGTGCAGCAATATCGCATTGAAAGCGTGATTTTATTGCCGCAAATGCTCAAAGCGATTGTGGAATATATCCATCAACACGGCGATTTGGGCTTGCGCACTTTGAAGTTTATTGCCGTGGGTGGTGGCAAGGTGTCTGCAGATTTACTCAAGCAGTGTCAGCAATTCAATTTACCTGTTTATGAAGGTTATGGTCTGTCTGAATGTGCATCGGTCGTGAGTTTAAACCTGCCTGAAGCTCGCAGAATTGGCAGTGTTGGCCGCGTATTACCGCATGTTCAAGTCGAAATTGCTGCCAATCAAGAAGTGGTGGTCAAGGGCAATGCCATGTTGGGATATATGCATGAACTTGGGCGTGAGCAGGATGCGGTATCAGCCGATATTCACACAGGCGATGCAGGTTATTTTGATGAAGATGGCTATTTATATATCACGGGGCGTATCAAGCAAATTATTGTCAGCAGTTTTGGGCGCAATATTTCACCAGAATGGGTTGAATCGAACAGTTTGAGTGAGCCTGAAATTCAACAGATTGCCGTGTTTGGTGAAGCGCAGCCGTCATTATCTGCAGTGATTTATGCCGAGGAACATCGTTCAGATGCGCAATTGGCAGCCGCGATTTATCGTGCCAATACCCGTATGCCTGATTATGCCCAAATTAAACACTGGTGCCGTGCTGAACAACCTTTTTCTTTAAATAATCAGATGTTAACCGATAACGGAAAATTGCGTAGAGCAGTCATTCAGCAACAGTATCAGACAGCTTTGGCACATCCTACAACGTATTTAATGGCTGATCTTGGAGATGTTTCACAGATAGACATCAACCTGTCAGTCATCAATAGAGATAGAGAGAAATCACATGAATATTGCACAACAGCAATTCAAACATTCCCCACAACAAATTAAAGATCGTTTGGTGGAGCACGGTTGGGTTTTACTTAGAAATGAACATTATGATGTGAATGCGTTTAGTGGGCTGATGAGCAATATTTGCCAAAAGCTGACCTATGACCCTGCACGTGAAAATGTGACCCGACAATCGCAAAAAGTAGATGCAGGTACACAGGCAATGGGACTGCATATAGAAAATGGTTCAACCCCAATGCCGCCTGATATTATTGCTTTTTTTAGTGAAAAAAGTGCTTCGCGTGGTTCGCAGACTACTTTATGTGATGGACATGAGGTATGGCAAAAACTGCCTGACACACTGAAGCAGAAATTTGCTGAACCGATGACCATCAGCCGTTACTTACCCAAAGCGATGTGGCAAAAGTATGTGGCGACAGCACTCAATATTGCCGATGCCGTACAGGTTGGGCAGCAGGAACTCGCTCATTTTATTGAGATGATTCCTAGACAACGGATTCGCCCTGCGCATGATGAAGGCGTACAGTACGATTTAAGCATGCCGATGATTCGCCATGACAATTTAAAAGCTGTGCCTGCCTTTGCCAACACCTTGTTGGGGCCTTCTTATAATTACGAAAAGCCGCGTTTTTACTTTGCCGATGGCAGCGAAATCCAAGCGGAATTATTGGAAGAGTTGGCAGAGCGATGCGAGCGTGAAACCTCAGAAATTGACTGGCAAGATGGTGATGTGGTGCTCATTGATAACAAGCGCTTTATGCATGGCAGACGTGAAATATTGGTGCCATTAGAAGATCGTAAACTCTATATTTGTATGGGCTTGGGACTGAATCCTGCATTTTTATAATTGAGTTGTATCGAATATCTTAAAATTGAGAGTATCTTTTATGTCAAATTTAACTGCGGTGATTTTCGGGGCAACAGGCGGGATTGGTCATGCGATTGCGCATCATTTTGCTGAAAAAGGCTTAAACTTAATTTTGGTTGGGCGTAAGCAAGACACCTTGCAACAACTAGAGCAAAGTCTGGCGCAGCAGTATCCTCAGTTGCAATTACACAGTCTGCGTTGTGATTTAATTGATGCCAGCAGTCGTCATGATTTTATTCAGGCACTTGCCGCATTAAAACAGCCGATTCATTACTATATTAACAATGCAGGCATGAATGATTTTCGTCTGTTTGCGCAGCAATCACAGGATACCATTGAGCAAATGATGTTGGTCAATGTGGCTTATCCGCTGCAACTGATTCAGGATGTGATTCCATATATGTCGGACAGTCAGCCGAGTCAGATCATCAATATTGGCTCGACTTTTGGCAGCATCGGCTATCCTGGCTATGTGAGTTATTGCGCCAGTAAGTTTGCCTTGCGTGGTGCAACTGAAGCGTTGGCGCGAGAGTATTGTCAGACTGCCATTCGTTTTAGATATTTCTCCCCACGCGCGACCAATACCAGTATGAATAATCCCGATGTGATTGAAATGAATATCAAAATGGGTACAAAAGTGGATTCACCTGAATTTGTGGCACAAGAACTGTATCAATTTTTACAAACAGACCGTCAATCCTATCAGGTCGGTTATCCTGAAAAAGTCTTTGTAAAACTTAATCAGTTGATGCCTAGCCGAGTCGCAGCTGCCATTCAAAAAGATTTAGACACCATTTATGAATATGCAGATCAAAGCAAAGCGTCCTTTATTCAGCAAACTTCCGCCTCATAAATGATATTTTTTTCGATAACGCCATAAGGTGGTTCGGCTAATGCCCAAGGCTTGTGCCACCAATTCAGTTTGCCCCTGATATTTTTCCAGTAAATCCTGCAGTGTGTCTTTATCTACTTTATTGTTGGTTTTGATGGGCAGCTCAATAGGTTGTGGCGTTGGGGTAGCTGTGGCGAGTTTCAAACTAGCATGCACAATTTCATCGGGTAAATCGTGTTGATCAATTTCCGTTTTACCTGCGGACATGGTCAATGCATACAGCAAGGTATTCTTTAATTCACGTACGTTGCCTGGCCAGTCGTAATTGATTAATACCTTCAGTGCTTGCTCGGTTAAATGTGGCGTGACCTGAAACTGGACTTGCTGCTGCAAAATAAATGCGGCAATTTTGGGAATATCTTGCTTGCGTTCACGTAACGGCGGCACAAAAATTGGAATCACCCGTAAACGATAAAGTAAATCTTGGCGGAATCTGCCTAAACGTGCTTCTTCACGTAAAGCGCGATGGGTTGCGGTAATAATTCTAACATTCGATTTAATCGCTTTTTCACCGCCTAAAGGGGTGAATTCGCCCGTTTCTAATACCCGCAATAATTTAGCTTGCAGTTCCAGTGGAATTTCTGCAATTTCATCTAAAAATAAAGTACCGCCTGCCGCACGTTCAAACACACCTTTATGCTCACGAATTGCCCCTGTAAATGCACCTTTCACATGCCCAAACAATTCACTTTCTAAAATATTGGCATTTAAAGCCGCGCAGTTAATCGCAATAAAGACTTGTGTATGCCGTTGGCTGCGTGCATGTACTGCTTGCGCCACCAACTCTTTACCACTACCAGATTCACCACGCACCAAAACAGGAAACTCAGTAATCGCTACCCGTTCAATAATGGAATACATATGCTGCATTTGTGGCGAATCACTATGGAAAAACTCCGCCAAACTATTTTGTGCTTGGGCAGATGGGGTGAGTGTTTGTGATGACACTGTTGCAACGCTAGGCTGCAGAAAGAATAAACATCCTGTGAAATCGGCTGTATGGACACGAATATTTAAGCTGTGGTAGTGCCATGCCTTAGCACTATTCGGGAGTTGCAGCAGACCTGTCTGTGGTTGTGATGCTGATTGTGATTGTAGTTTTAATTTCAATAATTGATTTTTTAATGTTTTACCCGTAGCTGCAGAAACAGAAGCATCTTGTGCATATTCATAAATCCATGTTTGAGCAATGTCGTCATAAACATAGAGCAAACTGTCTGGACAAAGTTGTTGTAAATGAAACAAAAAGCTTTCAAGACTGGCTTGTTGTTCAAAGTCATGTATCGCATTCATGATGTTTCATCTTTTGTTTCATTATTGATTCAATTGAAACATAAAATGCAACAGATGTGAAACATGGAATATGACCTAAATTAAATAATATTTCTTAATATATTGTATTTTATTAATATATTTAAAAGAGATTAAGTTGGCATTATATTTGCAAAATTAAGAATAACAAAATATAAAACTTGGTGTATATCTCATGATCTTTCATCAATTTTTTGAAGCTGACAGCTCGACCTATACTTACTTATTGGCATCTGAACAAACCCGTGAAGCGGTGCTGATTGACCCTGTAATTTCAGAGGTTGAGCAATATGCTGCTTTTCTAGAACAGCATGATTTGCAATTGGTGTATAGCTTAGATACGCACGTACACGCTGACCATATTACTGCTGCCAACGAACTCAGAACACGTTTTGGTTGTAAAACTGTATTACATCGTAATTCAGGTGTGGTGTGTGGCGATATTTTCATTACCGATGGCAGCGCCATTCGTGTGGGTGAATTATTGATTGAAGCACGTTATACCCCGGGTCATACCAACGCCTGTACCAGCTATGTGGTCAATGGCATGGTATTCACTGGCGATGCGTTGTTAATTGATGGTTGTGGTCGTACTGACTTTCAGGAAGGCAACCCAGCGACTTTATATGACAGCATTCATCTACAAATTTTTAGCTTGCCTGATGACACTTTGGTGTATCCAGGGCATGACTATAAAGGGCGTTTATCTTCTACCGTTGGGCAGGAAAAACGCAATAACTCGCGTTTAGGACAAGGACGTACCAAAGCGGAATTTATTACCCTCATGCAGAATTTAAACCTGCCTTATCCAAAACATATTGATGTGGCTTTGCCTGCCAACAAAGTTTGTGGCAAGTGATGTTTGCACAGCACAACATAGTGATGGAATAGGGGGAAATACGCATGTGGATGTTAATCCTAGAAGGCTTGGCGATTGGTACTTTGCTGGGTTTAACTGGGGCAGGGGGCGGTATTCTTGCCGTTCCTGCACTTATGGCAAGTCAGGGCTGGACTGTGGCGCAGGCTGCACCTGTCGGTTTATTGGCAGTCACTTTGGCGGCTTTGGTTGGCACAGTTGAAGGCTTGTTCAAACGTATTGTACGTTATCGTGCTGCATTGTGGATTGCCCTAATCAGTATTCCATCTGCGCGTTATGGGGTGCATTTGGCAGGTATTGTGCCGCCCATGTGGTTAACACTGGCGTTCAGTCTGGTCATGTTTATTGTGGCGTATCGTATTTTCTTTAATAAGGTCAACGACCAAACTAATCCACCGTGTAAGGTAAACCAAAACACAGGACGCTTAATTTGGAATGTTAAAACGGCGTCTTTGCTTGGTGGTGTGGGTGTAATTGCAGGCTTATTGACGGGTTTGTTGGGTGTGGGCGGTGGTTTTATTATTGTGCCGTTATTGCGTAAATTTACCGATTTGGATATGCGCAGTATCGTCGCAACCTCTTTGATGATTATTTTCCTGATTGGTGGCGTGAGTATTTCAGCACACGTTTTAGATGGCTTTCAGTACCCAATGGCAGTCACCATCACCTTTGTTCTGGCGTGTATTGTCGGGATGTTACTTGGACGTACTTTGGTACATCGCATGAATAGCAATACTGTACAAAAGGTATTTGCTACAACAGTCATTGGTGTTGCGCTCTACCTCATTTATACAGCGATTATGGCTTAAGTCTAATATTTGGATACTATGTTTTTACTTTGAACTGCAGTATTGTGAATAGGTAACATATTGTTAAGTGTAAGAAAAAGCACTAGACCTAGACCAAATTAAAGATTAGTTTAGCTGTATAAGATGACAAGGAGCCAAGAATGAAAAAACATTTATTTTGTGTGGGTGTCGAGTTCCGCAAAGCATCCGATGAAACAGGCTCTTATGCGTATTTGACCGCATATTTAGGCGCAGATGACTTACATGAAGCGATTGATCGCGTTCAGAAACAACTGGAGCAAGAAGGCAATAAAGTATTGTTCGTTCGTGGTTGCTGGGTTGTCGATGCCGATTGTGATGATGGTTTCTGCCCAACTGAAGAAAGTAATGCTGCCTCTAAAGCAGACCTACTGTTCAACGATGAAATCTATTATGGCAAATTGCAGCAATGGTCAATCAACAATGGCTATGAATACTGAGTAAAATGTTGGCTGAGTAAGATGCCGATGGGTTCAGTTTACTGACCTGTGAATATTTAAAAAACCGCGTTTGAATGATTCAAGCGCGGTTTTTTTATTCTTCATCAACCAAATGAACAAGTACATATTTTTCAAACCAGATCGGAAACTCTCCTTTAAAATCTGGATTAATGATCAATGTATCTCCGTTAGTCACTTCACAGATATAAGAAGCCATATTCTTGGTCGCATTACTTGAGTTATCAAATAAATACGCTCGGTCAGATACTTCAATCGCATCAATCAACATGTGCATAGTGCGGAAATAGCGTTCACGGATTTTAATTTCTTCGACTGGATGACCACCATTTTTCACACGTTGTTTAACTCGGTCCACATTAATATCAGGGTCCTCAGTCGTCACAAAGTATAAATAGGTACGATAGCCTTGCGTTTTAGCATCTCGCAAAAACTCGATTTTACTCTCATGAGACATTACGGTTTCAAATGTAAATCCAACCTTAAGCGTAAGTAACTCTTTACGGATGACATCAAGAATTCGGGCTGCGAGGTAGGAATCAATCGTGTTCCCGCTTAAGTCGATTAAGCTTCCATCAATCACAGGATCTACTGAGAGGAGAGGACTTTTGCTTAGAGTACCATCTGCATTTTTTAGTGGTCGACTTGCTTGAGTAAGATAATCAACCAATATGTTTGCATTAATGCGTATATCAAATTGACTTAGATCAAGAATGGGTGTGGCTTTAAGATCGCGCTCAAGGTTGTCAGCATTCAAAAACAATTTAGATAAACGGCTATCTAAACCATTAATCATCGTACTTTTGCCCGATCCATTTGGACCCGCAAACATTCTGATTCGAGGTGTTTTTGGCAACATAAATTATTCTGCAGTAGCCTCTATGTTACGTTTTCTAATTTTAAAGGTTCTGCGACCATTAAACTGGCGGGCTAGATCAGGGTTCCGACCAGATAACTGTTTGATTAAAACTGGTTTGCCATTCGGGGTTTTGCTGACTAAGGCATCATTTTCCACATAAAGTACTCGATCACTGTGAGCTACTGCAATGAAGCGTTCACGCAAAACGTCAGCTGCAGCTGTAGCGATTTCACTTTCATTGGTTCGGTTTCTAGTTGACATATCTAAAACCTCTAGGTGATTAAGTTTCATGGTTAGCGCGTCAATTCTTGGATTAAGAATAAATTGCTCTATTTAATCAATATATGCGTATTTTGATTAAATTCCAAGAACAGTATGAAGCTAGTAAGTATTATATTTTTGCATTTCTGATGCTATCAGAATACCACATCAACCGTTTTTTAGCATTGTGTCGCATGTAACTTGAAATGCAGATATTTTATTGCTTTTGATATTGAGCTAAAACATCAGTTTCCAGCGCTGAAAACTTTAGAGCCTACTTAAAAGGACGTCCTTCGCCTTGTTCTTCATAAGTCACACCATCTCGAATGTGGTACAAGCGTTTAAAGGTAGGGATGATTTTATCGTCATGTGTGACTACAATAATTGCAGTTTGAAATTTTTCTGCCATTTCGTGTAATAAGCGAATCACGGTCATCGCGCGTACACTATCCAATGGTGCAGTGGGTTCATCGGCTAAAATCACAGGCGGTTGATTAATCAAGCCACGTGCAATGGCGACACGCTGTTGTTCACCACCAGACAATTGTCCAGGCATAGCATGTACCCGATGCTGCACATCGAGCGCCGTTAAAATTTCCAATGCGCGGGCGCGGGCAATGTCATTGGCTACGCCTGCTAACATCGGCAGCAGCGCTACATTATCCAAAACATTTAAAAAAGGAATTAAGTACGGGGTTTGGAACATAAAACCAATTTTATCGCGGCGTAAGGCACTTAAGTCTTTGACTAACCAACGTTGATCAAAAATCACCTCATCGCCCAAAGTCATGCGTCCTTCGGTAGGATCAATCACGGCACCTAAACATTTGAGCAAGGTGCTTTTACCCGAACCTGAGGGGCCAATCAGCCCAACCACTTCACCGGGTGCAACCCGCATTTTGACATCTTTTAAGGCATAAAAGGCATTGTCACCTTGTCCAAAACGCTTTTTTAAACCTTCAATTAAAATGCCGTGTGTCATGTTATCCCCCAATTGCTTCGGCAGGGTCAATGCGCAGTGCCATCCGAATTGCAACCAAACTGGCTAACATGCAAATCAGCATCACCGCAATAAATCCAAAAATAGAATCTTGCGGAACCAATAAGACATATTTCGGGAAATATGGTGCGGCAAAGGTTGAACTGATTTTACCAACAGCAAACCCAATTAATCCAAGCGCGAGTGCTTGTTGCAAGATCATCCAAGCGATTGTGCGATTGCGTGTGCCAATTAATTTTAAGACCGCAATTTCACGAATTTTGTCCATAGTCAGGGTATAAATAATAAATGCCACAATCGCGGCGCTGACCAAGGCCAAAATCACCAAAAACATGGCAATTTGTTTGGCGGATGTGGCAATCATTTTGCTGATTAAAATGTGTTCCATCTGCGGGCGGGTATAGACTGTTAGTTGTTGCCAACGCTGAATATGTGCTGCTGTTTCTTCAGCTGAAGCACCTGCATTTAAACGGACTAAAATAGCATTCACATAACGGTTGCTACTTTGTGCATTGAGTACGCTTTCAAGCAAGTCAGGATAAGCAGGGCGGTTATAAATTGGGTTTACTGCAATTCGTCTACGGTCTTGTAAAATGGCAGCATTGTCCTTTTGGAATTGCGCCTGTTGTGCATCTTTCAGCGGAATAAAAATCATCGGGTCACCACCCGAAGACACCATGCGTCGGGTTAAACCCACCACGGTAAAGGTGTTACGACGGATTTTAATACGATCACCCAACTTTAATCCCGTACTCATGTCGGCTACGGCTTCATAGTGCCCGCGGGTCAATTGACGTCCTGCCAATAAATGTGGCGGCCACCCCAAGTTATTCCACGCATGTTCACCTGTTTGAATCCCGACCACCATCGAGCGAATATCTTTATCTTGATGATGCACTTGCATGGTTAAATAAGTAATATTTGAAGCATGCGCCACCCCGGGCATATTCATCACGCTGCGATATAAATCATCACGCACACTTGAAGGTTCTGCATAAGGGCCAAGTGTATCTTGCTGCACTACCCATAGGTCAGCACCACTGTTATTCAGCAGGGCTTTGGCATCATCTACCATGCCGCGATACACGCCAGCCATAATTAAGGTCACACCAATCAGCAAGCCGAGTCCAAAGCCAGTAAATACAAATTTACCCCATGAATGGAAAATATCACGACCTGCCAGACTAATCATTTAGCTGCTCCTGCAAGTTGCTTGACAACCCGTAAACGGTTTTTGGCATGTAGGGGTTTTTCACTATACAGCACCACTTGATCATTTTCGGATAAGCCTGCGAGCACTTGCACATCGCCCGCTAAATTTGAACGTCCTAATTGAACTTCAACAAATTGCGGCTTTTCGGCCACAACTTTCCACACGCCTACTTGGTTATTGATACGGTGAACTGCCGCATTGGGAATGGTTAAGCTGCGTGCCAATGGTGCGAGGCTGATGGTGACTTCTGCTAACTCACCCAAAGGCGGAAGAGGCGTTGGAGGTTGATTAAAAACCACTTTAGCTAAAATTTCTTCGGTAATGGCATCGGCACGAGGTTCTACCCATAACACATGACCTGCCAAAGCATTATTTTGCCGTGAACGTAAATGAATTTGAGCAGGTAAACCTGCAGCTAAACCAATCGCACTGGATTGATCGAAACGGGCATTCATCCAAATGGAGTTAGGATCGACAATTTCTAGTACTGTTTGACCTGCCACGACTGTTGAACCCGGTTCTGCATAACGTGCAGTGACGACACCTGCGGCTGTGGCCACTAAATTTAAATTATCGCGCTGTGCTTGTAAGGTGTTTAAGTCTGCGCGTGCTTTATTGAGTTCTTGTTGCATCGCGCTGAGTGCCGCCGTTGCCAAATCGAGCTCTTGTTGTTTAATGGCTAAAGATTCTTGGCTGGTGGCATTGATTTTGGCCAGTTGTTGATAACGCTTGACTTGTTGCTGCGCAAAATTTTGACGGATTTGAGTGTCTTGTTGCTGAGCGGTAATTTTTTGGATTATCGCACGTTGAGCCAATAAACGATCTTCCAAATCGACAGGATCCATTTCGCCTAACAGTTGTCCTGCTTGTACGTTATCGCCAATATCTACTTTTAAGTTTTTTAAGCGACCTGCTGCAGTTGGGCCAATTTTATAGTTATAACGCGCTTCAACGGTAGCTATGCCAAACAGGCTAGGTTGAATGGATTGATATTTGACTTGCGTGAGGGTGACGTTGACAGGGGCAAATGGGCCTGTGCGTAAGACCACGTAAATTAACAATAAAACCAGAGCTACAATGACCACAATCACGGAAATAGTTCGCTTTCCTAAGGGAAATACCTGCATGTGTACTCCGCATAATTTTTTATCAATTAAGGATAATATAATCTATTTTGTTGTTGTGCGGGGGAGTTATTCGGTTTGGGGAGTGAAAGCGAAAAATGTTTGGAGATGAATAAACCACCCAATAAAAAGGCTCAAACCACTAAAAGTGAATTTGAACCTAGATCGCTTGGTAATACCCTCATTTTTAATTGAATTAATGGGTAGAAAAGAGGGCGTTCAAAATTCTGTCGCTTGCGTTCTTGTTTGGTGATGATAGGGTTATCGCCCTTTGAAATATCGTTTAAAAGTTCTTGCGCTTTTTTACGTGCTAACTGTCCTGATATTTCAGGATAGCCACCAATACCTAACCATGACCATTTACCATCAGCTTTTTTGTATCGTAGTTGCCACGATTTATTACCATCAGGCTTTACACGGAAATATAAGCCATCGCCGTCTAGCTCCCGATATTCTTTTGATTCAGGCTCTAGGTTAGCTAGTACGGTATCTGATAAAGGTCTACGTTTTATTTCTGTTCTTTTCATGGCTTGTACACCAACGGATTCAATAAATCTTGCAATGTACATGGTGGTGTACACGGCATATGTACACTGTAGCTAGTTATATTTAGTTATGTTTAGGCAAGAAAAAAGGCTTAAACCCTTTAGATTCAAGCCTTTATCTTTTAAAACTTGGCATATTTTGCCATGGTGGCGTCAATTGAACAAACTTAATAAGCTATTGTTTATAAATAATAAAAATTTTATTGAAAAGTTAGGGATACAAACTGGGATACAAATTATGTGCTGCTAGGCTGTTTTCATGTCGGGTTTGGTGGGGAAAAGGGGAGTCCAACTCAGGATTCAAACTCGCTCGCACGCCCACGCCTTTTTTTAATTCTCTAGCACTTCAACAATTGTTTGCTGTGTTTTTCGCTCCCACCATTTAATTGAAGCGGAATAGAGTATTTAAAGCTGTTCACCTTACTGGTGACTGTACGATAGTTTCGTAGTTCATTAACCAACGCAACTTTTCGGCGGTCTACTATGGAAAATAGAGTTTCGCAACAACTACGCGCGCGTGTAGGTGGACGCAATTTTGCGCTTACCTTATAAAACAAGGATTTAGCCAACGCAATTTTGCGCTGTCATAATGTTAGTAAATGTTAGTTTTTCGGACTGCTTTAAAAATACAAAACCTTATAAAACCTAATATTCAAAGATGCCATGCTGTTGACATTTGTTGACATTTAAAACGCTGCGTTTGTTATCAATTGTTATGGTTTGAACCTGATAAACCTGAAATTAGAACCCTATTTTCTGATGAAAATATCAGTTTAAAAACGTATAAAAATCATGTCTAATTTTTACGTAAAAACTTACATAAATTATTGAATTATTAAATGAATTTAAATAATAGCATGGTAAAATTAAGAATAAATTTTTGGTGAAAAATAGCAGTCTATTAAGGCTAATTTACTAAAAATTTTGAATAGCTAAAAGAGGCTATTAATCACTAAAAAAGTAATTTTAAAAACAGGAGAATGCTTATGCCAATTGCAGCAGCAATAGGAACAAAACTCGCAGTAGGTATGGTAGGTGCTAGTGTGGTTGGTGGTGCTTTGTCATCCAGAGCACAAAGAAAATCAGCAAATGCAGCAGCAAACGCCCAGATCGAAGCATCTGAAATGGGTGTAGAAGAACAGCGTCGCCAGTTTGATGCAGTTCAAAAAATCTTAAAGCCTTATGCGGATGCAGGTCTTAGTGGTCTGAGTGGTCAGCAAAATTTACTTGGTATTAACGGTGCAGCAGCCCAGCAAGCCGCGATTAACAATATTAACAATAGCTCTGAAATGCAGACATATTTGCAACAAGGCGAAAATGCCATTTTGCAAAATGCGTCTGCTACTGGTGGTTTGCGTGGTGGCAATACTCAAGCCGCATTAGCTCAATTTAGACCACAATTGCTCAATCAGTTAATTAATCAACGTTACCAAAACTATGCTGGATTAACATCATTGGGGCAAAACGCAGCAGCAGGCACAGGTAACGCAGGCATGCAAACAGCTAGCAACATATCTAACCTGTATCAACAATCTGGTGCAGCTCAGGCAGGTGCAGCATTGGCGAAAGGTCAAGCCAGTGCTGATATGTGGAATGGTGTATCTGGTGCAATTGGTCAAGTTGCAGGCATGAAAATGATGGGTCTATTTTGATTAAAGAGAGATGCCAATAAACCCCACTGTTGCCGAATACATGTGGGGTTTCTTCTATACATCAGGAAAGCACTTAATAGTGCTTTTTTTAATTGTCCCAATTTTTTCCATTAGCACCACAGTTACGTTCGATAGAATTCATGGCTTCTTCAGATGTATATTGCTTAGAACGCCATCCATCAATATTTGCTTGTATAAGTGCTCGACAATTCTTAGGTAATCCATAATCGCCATAGGTAGGCTTACTATTAGGATTTCCGCAACCAATCAAGATTAATGGCAACGCTGAAATTAATATTATATTTTTCATAATCATACTCTTATTTAAATAATTAAGTTAATGATACAGAAATTTTGCTAAATTATCTTGACCATACCCACTCAACGCAATTTTGCGCTCACCCTAGAAAACAATAAATTATTGATAGAACAATCAACACTTGCACTTCTATAAAAAGGGTGCAAGCCTGCTGCTATCGCATCTGTAAGGGTGTAGCACTGTGCAAGTCCTGTTTAATCCCATGATGGTTTTAAACCATGTCTATTCATAAAGGCATGAAAGTTTGCAATGCAATATTGCTCTGACTTTCGCTCTAGTTCGTCATGCCTCTGCACCAATCTGTTATAGGTTGAATGGTGCATCCCTTTAGGCTTCAACTTATGCCACGACTTCATAAATGCGGTGTCATACTGCCAGTTAAGTTTATCCCTGATTTTATACATGCCGACTCGGGTGCTTTCTAGTTTGCAACTCTGCTGTGTGCTGTAGTTCAGTTTGTGGCAAGTTCTACAGAAAAACATTGAATTGCGTAGGTATAGCTTTGCAACTCGCTTAGAACACTTTGGGCAATTAAACCAATAGCGTTTGCCACCGTAGTTGCATGGTGTGGTGACAACATCCACTAAATAGCGGTGTTGCTGCTCGTTGCATGTGTAGCTTAATACTAAACCGCCGTTATCGTAGTGATATGTTATAGATGAAAATACTTCTTGAGATTTACCTTTTCGCCATGCCCATGAGTTACTTCCTCCACCATCAAATACCTTATATCGAGCCATGACACGGCTGTCCAAGCTCAAACAATCTTCAATTTGACCGTGTGTTTTTTCCATTGATAACCTCGCTTTAATTGATAGGTATTAAATCAGGCTCAATGCCTTATGTACTCTGTGTTTCAGTCATTTTACAGTGTTTTTCAATAAGAGATTTCACTAATGATTTAGGTTGGCAATCATGGTCTAGGTTTTGTCTAATTAGACTTTGCCGATCTAATGCGGTCTAAGATGCCCAGTTATCAAGTAATACTTGAATACTGAATTACAGCCAAAAAAATACCCATACTGGGGAGTATGGGCAAAACTAAAAACTACAGCGATTTTTCTACATCAATTATAAAACAGTTTACTGCTCACTTGCTTTGCAGTTGGTCGGAAAGTGAAGTGCATCATAGCAATTGCAGAACATCGGCTTTTATTTCTGTGACTTCCCGATCTGCACCGCTTTGGTCTTTCCACTTCCTTGTTCTCAAGCTGCCCTCAATATAAACCTTGCTGCCTTTCTTGAGGTATTGACTAGCAATCTCTGCCAATCGGTTGTTGGTGCTGATTCTGTGCCATTCTGTAGCCTCTTTGCGCTCTCCAGTGGTCTTGTCTTTCCAGTGGTCGGTAGTTGCAACGCTAAAATTGGTAACGCTACCGCCGTTAGGAAAATTCTTAGTTTCAGGGTCACGACCTAACACACCCATCACGATTGCTTTGTTCACGTTTGGCATTGTTCAATTCTCAACTGTGTATAAATTCGCATGGCATAGATAACCAAGCATTAAATGCTGCCCCTGTGTTGTCATTGGGCATATAGTCCTGTTCTAGTTGGTCGGGAGTTGTGAGCAATGTTTTTGCATGGTCAAAATATACAAGCTGCTCGCTTTGAATGAGCAATCTTTCGATGATATGCAACTCAGCATCATTGACCTTTAACACGCTCTTAACTGTTTCCCTCCATTCGCTTGCTGCTATACGTGCGGTCACAATAGGTACACCGTTATAGCGGTAATGGGTGCGCTTGCGGTCTAGCAGCCAATGGTAGCCATCTAGCGCACGTTTAACCAACATTGATAGGTCACGGCTTGTATGTTTCAGGTACTCAATCAAAATGGGTTTGTTGGCTCTCAATTCCTCCAGTAGTTCATCAGGTGGCATGATTGGGCTTTCCCATCTCAACTGATTAGGGGGAGCGATAAACAATCTGCACTGGTGCGACTTGGCAAGCTGTATCAAGTCCAATGCTTTTTGCATGTTCATATTCCACCCCCGAACATATCAAGCGTCTTTGTGTCTATCACTTCTTTAGGCGGTGATGCTTTAGCCTTTACCTGTTTTTTTGGTGTTGGTTGCTCCATCGGTTGAGTTTTTAACTGTGCCGATTCACTCACTAGGTCACGGCATGACTGTTTTTCTTGGGCAACATGGGCAACACAGGCAACACTGTTGATATTGCTAGAGTTTTCCTTGTTGCCTTTTTTATTTCCATTGGGCAACAAGGGCAACACATGAGTATCTTGTTGCACCTTTTGCAGATTTGTTGCCTTTGTTGCCTTTTGCATTTCCACTTGGGCAACATGCTCAAAGCCTTTAGAATCAAGGTTGTTGCCCTTGTTGCCTTTGTTGCCCTTAAAATTATCTATATCTGAGCTAAAGATAGATTCCTTAACTGCATAAACTCTCAAGGCTTTAGTTCGATTAGGTAATCGCACGGTTTTAGTTGGCTTGCCTGTGTCGTGTTCCAGTAGTCCATAATTGATTAAGGCTTTAGCTACCTTGCGACTGTCATAGCCTTTGCAAATTTCGTTTTTAAATTGCTCTGACATTACATAAAAGACTTTTTCGCCGTTCTCTATCTTCCAGTAGCCAACACGGTTGTAAATGCGCTCTGCATGGTCGGGGTCGGGTGTAATAGATTCAAAACGGCTAGACTCGTTTGCCTCAAAAAATGCCTTAACGTGTGCAAGCATTTCCCTGTCCTCAAAATCTCCGACTTGCTCAAAACTGCCTAACCATTGATTAAATACCTGTTGTACGGCGTTAAACGCTGTGCCTGATTGCCACCCTGTAATATTGGCTTGAGATGCTAATTCGCCTGCAACGGCTACAAGGGCAAAATAATTTGCCACTCGTACAATATGCCCTTGCGTATGATGGGCTGCTAAGGCTTCTCGATATTGGTCTAGCAACTGCTCTGCCTGTTTAATCATTTGGTCTTTGTGACTGGTGATATATTCAAGCCATGCAATGCCTGCCACGCCATAGGATTGATTTAAACGCTTAGCAAGTTCAATGGACTGTTTTGCTCCATCCTCTGCAAAGTCTATACAGTCAAAAATGCCATGCTCTGATTGGTCTATATCAATATCAGCAAGGCGTATCTCTTGCCCTAGCTTGGTCTTTTGTCCTTGCTCTTGCATGATGTCTTTAAGGCTTTTTTCTCCACTAGATAAGAATATAACTTTCCATTGGTGCATTGGCTTTGCTGTAATTTTTTTAGTCATGCGACCTTTGCCCATGCCATTTGCAAGCATATAAACAATGTTTCCTAACTCTTTCGGGTTATTGATTTCTCCAATCTCATCTAGCACTAAAAAGCCGTCATTGTGCATATAGGCGGTATGCTCTAGGTTATTGCCTGTTGCTCTCCATGTACGGTAGAAGTTTTTAGGATTTCCCCATACTGAACAAGCCAAGTTTAAGGCTGTGCTTTTTCCCTTAGATGAACCGCCTTTGATGTGAAAGCCACCCCCTTGTTGATTTAGTGGTGTGAGTAGCTGTCCAGTAAACGCCGTAGATAGAGAAAACACTAACAAGCTATGGCTTGCGACCAATTGAGCTACATTACTTTGCCATTGTGCCAACGTGCCTTTGCTCTGATAGCGGTTATCTAGGGTGTTGCTTGCCTGATAAACAATTAAATCATTATCGGCTGTTTGTCCGATCTGCACATGAGGCAATACAAACACATTTTCATGCCACCCCACACGATCTACACATAAGGCATAACGGTTTGCCCGATAGCTCATTAGGTAGCACTGGAAAAGGTTTCTTGCTCGTTGGTCGGGTGCAATGGTTACACCTTGATAGGCTAAGGCTTTGCGTAGGTCTGCGCCATCGGTTTGAAATAGCTCCATAGACAAGGCTTGAATATGCTTTACGCCGTTGTCATCTTTCCATTGAAGCAACACACCCCAGTTGTTGCTAGAGTCGTCCCTTGTTTTTGCTGTGACCAATACAGGACTTGAGATAAAACGCTTATGGCTTATGCCGTTTTTATCTTCTTCAACAAAATATAAGCCTGCCTCTGTAATGTGGAAATGACCGTTTTCCCACTTCATCGGCTTGGCTAAATGTCCTTTAGGCAATACCTCACCTTTAGGTAATTGCTCAATCGCATCATTTAAAAATGACTGCACATCCTCCACGCTTTCATATTGTGACAAGTCACATGCAAAGTCATCTTGATATTGATTCAACAATCTGACGGCGGTGTTTTCTTCCAGTGGTTGAAATGCCTCTAGGTGTTCAGGTCGGACTGGCATATAAAGCTGCTGATAGCCTGCCTGTGTTAATTGATTAATCACAAATTGCATCTGTCCAAAATCAAACGGCTTTAACACTGGTAGGGTTGAATTGCACAAAGTCGGGAGTAGCACCAAAGCAACGGCGTACCCTGTTTGAGCAATCTTGAAAAATGCTTCTAGGTTGTAGGTCACAATCACAGGCTTGGCATGGTCAAAATGACCATACCTTGCAAAGCCTTTAGCCAATCCATCGGGCATGACTGCCACAGGCTTGCTGTCTTGCATCACAGCACATTGAACAAGCTCAAGATGCCCATTGTAGATAGGCAAAACAATAGGACTGTCATAGCTAACGCCGTTAATGGTGACAATGCTGTCATCAATATGAATCTTTTGTTCAGGACTGCCAAAACGCTGTATAAGCTCATGCTCAATGTGTGCCTTATCTGTTGGCATAAGCTCTGTGCATTGCGCTAGAATATCCAACGGCTTGAGTAGCTCGGGGGTGTCATGGTGTAGTGTCATGTTCACCCCCTTTTATATTGCTGCACTCAAGCGCAAGTCTTTCCGTTTCTCTTGAGTGGTAATCTAAACGGCATTCAGCAACGTATTGATATAAGTCTACTGCCTGCTCTAAATAGTGAAGTGCTATAGCACTATTGCTGTTTAACTCTGCTCTGACCGCTTTTAAACGCTTTTTAATGTCAGTAACCATAAAGCTAGCCCATTGCATGTCTGCTTCAATCAAGGTCGCCATGTCTAGCACATCGGTAGCATCATATTTTTTAGAATTTGACATGATTAAACCTCCCCATCATTGAAAGCCATTGGCAAAATAGCCTCAATCATTTCTAGCTTGGTTTGCATCTCATAAATAAGATTGGCTACAACTTCATCTTTAATGACAAGTTTTGTGCCATCATCAAAGCAGTTAAAAATGACTGTTGAAAGGTCTTTTGTACTGGCTACTAAGCTCTGCACAGTATCTTGAGCGTTTAAGTGGTTGGCATCAGGGTGTGGAATGAAAAACGCCTGTGTGCAACTAAGTTCTGGTTTGTATGGTTTTTTAGTTTGATTAGGCATGGAGTGCCTCCTTACAGTTCTGAGTTTTGAGATTCACCACAACTTGAGAAATTATGGTGAGAGGATTCACTCTCGGTCTGTAAGAACCGCCCGACATATTCGGCAAAACCTTATTTTGTCGTGTCATCCCCTCATAGAGGGAGTACAGCCTTGTTTGCATAGCTGAAATGCTTGCGCTTGTTTCTTGCACAGCTTGAGAGGCTAGGCAAAACTTAGGCACAATAAAACCACAATGACGCTGTGGGGTGACGCTTACAGATTTTGAGAGGTCTACAGCATAAGCGGAACGGCTTAGACTTGCAATAACAGAGCAAAACAAAACAAAGCACACGCCTAAAAGTAGTCCTTTAAGCATTTCTAAAAATAGCTCTTTCATGCTGCTATCCCTTTCAAAATTGCATCATTCAATGTGGCAAGGCTGCCTAAATGTAGAATCAAAACATCCTTTGCATTTCCATCATTTAAAAGCTGCTTTCTTGCCTCGATAACGCCTGCAATGTCGCCATCTATGCCAGTGACCTGTAAGAATTTCATAGGCTCATCATTTACGATTAAATCTGCCTCAATGTCGGCTTGATCTGTTGGGGAGAATGAAGCAAGGACGTAGGTATATACATCTTTCATGCTGCCACCTGCTTAATAAGTTCATAACGTGCATGTCTGCCAATGCCTGACTTATTGCGTTCGTTATGGGTCACAATGTCATAGCCTGCATTTCGTAAACGCTGAATAATTGCGCTCAGTCGGTAGCAATTGAATAGGTCGATAGCCTCAGCTTGTGAAAGGGTTTTGCCTTGTTTAAGGTGTGCTAGGACTTGTTTTAATTGGGTGTTATTCATTGATTAAACCTCCATAGTTGCAAGGCTTAAACGCTGCTTGTTGTGCCACTCTACAAGCTCGGTATAGTCGAAATAGACTGGTGCTTGTTTGGTGTCGCCAGTCTTAATAGGTCGGGGAAAGGTGGCATCTGTACGCACGATATGGCGCAATGATTCACGGCTTACATCAAGAATTTGGCAAGCTGTTTTGAATTGAACACGGATTGGATTAATGGTCATTTATGCACCTACATAGCTAAATATTGTTAGGGCATAAAAGCAAAAATATTGATAGGTGGGGTAACTGGGGTAATGAAAGAAAATACCCTAGCTTGGGTAGGTAGGGTATATATAAATCAATTATTTAGATGGTATTTATTTTTTATAATTTTTATCTCTTAGATTGCCCCAGCTTACAAAAGGAGTTGTGATTTCCCGTATTTTTGAAGCTGATCCAGCTTTTTTACTTACCTCATAGCCTGTATTGCTCTCTAGCCATTTAATGGCTTTATTTGTATGACTATCACTCTTTGGATTAGTTATATAAATATGCTCCCATAACTTAATTGATAAAGCTAAATCAGGTGCATATCTTTCTGTAGCAGATTCATCAAAAATTAAACTCAATAAATCCATATCATTTTTTGGGTTTAATGATTCAAGCTCTTTTATTTTTTGGTCTTTCTCTGCAAGTTCTGCTTTCAGCTTTTCATTTTCTAGTTTTAACTGCTGCAACTCTATGTTGCTTGCATCTGTATTTTTCTCTAATTCAGCACCCTGTAGGTCATCATTAAAGCCAGCAATAATTATATTTTCACTGACTAAATACTCCCTAAACTCATCAGCATAAATTTTATAGTTAAACACATTTAACTTATCTGCCTCTATTGCCGATCTGATAAAGCTTTAAGCTCTTGAGTAGTCTGGGGCAATTTCATCAACATCATTATGAGGAAGCTTTTGTATTTCTAATGGGTCATAATCTGAAATTATGCACGCACATTCATCTATACTAAATAGGTGTTGTTTATATAAAAGAAATTTATACTTATCTTTTGGCTCTGCTTCTTGTATTGATTCAGCTTCAATAACCTGAAGTACTGGTTTTTCAATAAAGCCTAAATCCATAATAGGCTTAAAATTATAAATATCTTGCTTAGAAAAAAATAATTTATCAGATTCTGAGCGTACTCTCATCCTACCCTCTTGTTGTTCTTCATCGGAATCAAAAGGCATGATATTCATTAAACAATCAATAATTCCCCCTAAAGGATTTTTATTATAGTTAATGTCAATTTCATGCAAATTATAGAATCTATCTCTTTGATATATAGTTATATGTTCTTCTATATTGATATGACCTAAAAATAGCCCAATATCAAATAAATCATTATTAGTTTTCTGCTCTATTAAGGAAATAATATCCCATACCGAAAAGTAATTTTTCTTAATAGAATTAAATATAGTTTGAGCTAAGCCCATTCATGCCTCCCACAGCATCCCCAAAAAAGCTGCTAAGCCAATCGGATTGGGTGTCCGACTTTCGGGAGCTAACCTAGACTTAGCAATCTGAATATAATCTATATTTACCTTTATTTGTGCATTTATTGGCTAGTAGTGCGACAAGCCTTGTCACTGTGCTTTTTTGAATTGAATAATGCTCTGATCTGCAACTTCTTCTAAATGATTGGCGTACCATTGCATCATGCTTGCTCTGTCATCTAAATATTGAGCCTTGTTATATACACCTGCCACACCGTCCTTTACGTGTGCCAGTGCTGCTTCAATATGACGTTCATCAAAGCCACGATTGTTTAACAAGGTACTCGCAATATGTCTAAATCCGTGTGGGGTTTGTCTGCCCTCATAACCCATACGGCGCAAAGCCATAATAAAAACTGTGTCTGACTTTGGCTTGCTCTTGTCCGATCTGCTCGGAAATAAATATTCAGAATTGGTTTCATAGCTTTGCAATTCTTTTAATAGGGTAGTGGCTTGAGTTGGCAACGGTACAAGATGCTCACGGCGTTTCTTCATACGTTCAGCAGGGATATTCCATAAGCCTTGCTCTAAATCAAATTCTTGCCACTTGGCTTGTCTTAGTTCAGTTGGTCGGCAAAACAACATAGCTAAAAGTTGCAAGCCTATACGCACATCCATAGTCGGATAATTATTGATAGCTCTTAACAGTGGGGGTAACTCAAGTTCGCTCACATGCAGCATGTTTTGCTTCTTGCCTTGCTGTAAGTATTTTTGAATGCCCTCAACTGGGTTGTAGTCCATACGTCCAGTGACCTTTGCAAAATCGTAAATGTCACGACACATCGAGCGCATACGGTTCACTTGCTCAAAAATACCTTTCTCTTGCTGAATACTTTTTAATAAGTTCATCCATTCAATCGGCTTGATAGTGGCATATAGGCGTTTGCCAAAAATAGGGAATATATGTTTTTCCAGTGCGCCCTTATTTCGGGTCATGGTGTCCTGTACCCATGATTCCTTTTTTGTGTCTAACCATTCACGTGCTAAGACTTCAAAAGTAGCACTGTGCTGCTCTATCTCTTTTCGCTTGCGTTCTTGTTTGGTGATGATAGGGTTATCGCCCTTTGAAATATCGTTTAAAAGTTCTTGCGCTTTTTTACGTGCTAACTGTCCTGATATTTCAGGGTAGCCACCGATACCTAACCATGACCATTTACCATCAGCTTTTTTATATCGTAGTTGCCACGATTTATTACCATCAGGTTTGACACGAAAATATAAGCCGTTGCCGTCTAGCTCCCGATATTCTTTTAATTCAGGCTCAAGGGTTGCAAGTACGGTGTCTGCTAGTGGTCTGCGTTTTATGTCTGTTCGTTTCATTTTCTTGTATCCCTGCCAGTTCAATAAATATGAGGGGATACACGCTAGGATACATGGCATGTATCCCTATGGCTAGTTATATTTGGTTATGTTTAGGCAAGAAAAAAGGCTCAATCCCTTTAGAATCAAGCCTTTATCTTTTAAAACTTGGCATATTTTGCCATGTTTTGTTAGGTATATGGTGGAGGTGGCGGGAGTTGAACCCGCGTCCGCCAACACTACACTCGAGAATACTACATGCTTAGATATCGTCTATTGTTTTAACACTCTAAGACCCGACGAACAGGGTTCAGAGTGCGATCCTCTAAGTTTGGTATAAAGTCCCGAGGCTCAACTCTATACGGACTTGTGTGCGTGCGCTTCAGTCGGGTTCACTGACCACAAGTATTCAGTGAAGCGGACAAGCGGCCCTTAGGCAGCTAGAGCGTAAGATTCGTCGTTTGCGACTATTTTAATGCAAATTTGATTTACGAGAGAAAATGCGCTCTCGGCATGCATCTATGAGCTTCATCATCAGCGTCGAAGCCAATAACACCCCCATATCACAGCGCAATCATAGCATAGCTGGCAAAAATTACGATGTATTTTCTGCACAATTACACATTTCGATGCGCTTAGTTACATAATTGCGCTAATATTTTATTTTTCAAGTCAAACACAATAAAAAATATGAGTTATTTACTGGCACTCGATCAAGGCACAACTTCTAGTCGCGCCATCATCTTCAATGAACACGGACAAGTTCAGGCAACGGCACAACGAGAAACCCATATCCAGACCCCATATTCAGGTTGGGTGGAACAAGATGCCCAAGAAATCTGGTCAAATCAAATTGCTGTGGTGCAACAAGCCTTGGCGACTGCAGGTATTTTGGCTAAAGACATTTGTGCGATTGGCGTGACCAATCAACGTGAAACGACTGTAGTGTGGGATAAACGCACAGGCAAACCACTGGCACCTGCCATAATTTGGCAAGATCGTCGTGCGGCGGATTGGTGTCATCACTTGATTCAAAATAACCAGATGCAATTGATTCAGGAAAAAACAGGTCTGCGTATCGATCCGTATTTTAGTGCAGGCAAACTGGTGTGGTTGCTTGAGCATGTCGATGGGTTAAAAGCATTGGCACAACAGGGGCACGTGGCTTTTGGCACCATCGACAGTTGGTTAATTTGGAATTTGACCCAAGGCGCAGAGCATGTCATTGAAGCGAGTAATGCTTCAAGAACGATGTTGATGAATTTACATCGCCAAACTTGGGATGAAGAATTACTGGAATTATTTCAAATTCCCGCATCGGTCTTACCCAAAATTATTGCATCCGACAGCTATATTGCAGATACCGCAACGGGTTTATTGGGCGCGAATATCCCAATTACAGGTATTTTAGGCGATCAGCAGGCGGCGTTGTTTGGGCAATCGTGCTTTGAAGTTGGAACAGCAAAAAACACCTATGGTACAGGCTGTTTTATGTTGTTTAATACAGGCAATCAGGTGCAATTTAGCCAAAATAAGTTACTCACCACTTTGGCGTGGCAATGTCAAAATCAAACCCATTTTGCCCTTGAAGGCAGTGTTTTTATGGCAGGCGCGGTGGTGCAATGGCTGCGCGATGGTTTGGGTATTATCCAAAAAAGCAGCGATGTGGAACAACTTGCCAATAGTGTAACTTCTAGCGATGGTGTAGTGCTAGTTCCTGCATTTACAGGGCTTGGTGCGCCACATTGGGACAGTGAAGCGCGAGCGCTTTTATGTGGAATGTCACGTGGCACCAACAAGGCACATATTGCCCGTGCTGCCTTGGAATCCATTGCATTTCAGGTGTCGGATGTACTCACTGCGATGCAATCCGATTTAGATCATCCACTGAAAGAGCTTCGAGTCGATGGTGGTGCTAGTCAAAATGATATGTTGATGCAATTCCAAGCCGATATTTTAAATGTGCCTGTGTTACGTCCTAAAATGTTGGAATCAACCGCTTGGGGAGCAGCAGCTATGGCAGGTTTAAAGGCGGGTGTATTTTCTGACTTATCTGAAATTTCAGCATCTTGGCAGTTAGATCGGGTATTTGAACCCCAAATGAATGAAGCAGAGCGTGCAGAACATTTAGCGCGTTGGCAACAAGCCTTAAAACGTGCTAAGTCAGACTTATAATCAGCGCTATTTCTAAAATAACGCTAAGTTGAAATAAATCTTTAAACCACAAGCCTCATCAGCAAAACTTTTGAGGCTTGTAGCTGTTTTTTTCGTTACGGCAGGCCTGCTTTAATCTTTGAGATCACGCCTTACATCGCCTCACGTTGAGCTTCATCTTCTAGATAACTTTCCAGAGAATCATCTAGTGCATAAAGCCATGGTGTGTGATGCGGTTTAGCCATTTTTCCTGTCATCACTGAGCGATAAACTTTATCTCTAAAGCCCATAATATTTTCTTTTTTATGCTTTTTCCATTGCATGAAAATATCGTGTACTGCATCAATATTGAAAGATGGATAGTCGGTCTGCGCAATCAGGCGTTTGATGTAATCCCCTTGGAAACGTGCAGATTGTTCATCGCTGATTAAGCGTTGCTCTTTTTCATGCAAGGTTTGGGTATGGCTTTGCATTTCATCTGTACTTGGCAATGCAATTTTGCCTAAAATCACATCACGGACAAACCATGCCTGCGCATCGAACATATTGAAGGTGTACCATTGATCTTGCATGCCTAAATAGAACAAACGAGGATTCTTTTCCCAAACCACACCTTGATATAAACCTAGTGGATAAAGGCAGTTATGCGTTCTGAGGCGCAAGCCATCTTCAATAAACGGGAAGTGGTGTAAATAGCCCGTACATAAAATAATGGCATCAATTTTGGCCGATGTTCCATCACCAAAATAAGCAGTATTTTCATCTACACGCAGTAATTGTGGTTTTTCAGACCAGTTTTTGGGCCACTTAAAGCCCATGGCTTTACTGCGATAGCAACTGTAAATTTGTTTGGCGCCGTATTTATAACATTGCGAACCAATGTCTTCGGCAGAGTAGCTGCTGCCCACCAACAGCACTGATTTACCTTTAAATTCCAGTGCATCACGGAAATCATGCGCGTGTAAAATACGACCATGGAATTGATCAAAGCCTTCATAAACAGGGGCACGCGGGGTAGAAAAGTGCCCAGAGGCCACCACAACATAATCAAACTGTTCTGAATAATGACGTTGCTGTGCGTAATCTTCGACATCAACCGTAAATTTTTGCGTCGCATCATCATAATGAATATGCTGAACGGCGGTATTAAAGCGGACTAAGTCTTTCACCTGTGCTTTTTCTGCACGACCTTGAATATAATCCCACAACACTGCGCGTGGCGGATAAGACGCGATTGGTTTTTTGAAGTGTTCATCAAAAGTATAATCGGCAAATTCTAGCGCTTCTTTAGGGCCATTTGACCATAAATAACGGTACATACTGCCGTGGACAGGTTCGCCATGTTCATCTATACCTGTGCGCCAAGTATAGTTCCAGAGTCCACCCCAATCATTTTGTTTTTCGAAACATACAATTTCAGGAACTTGTAGACCTTTGGCCTTTGCTGACTGAAACGCTCTTAATTGGGCCATGCCGCTTGGGCCAGCGCCAATAATTGCAATTCGATCCATTGCTATCTCCATTAGTTTTTGAGTTCTTAATTACTTCTCCAATTTTGAGTGACACAATTCAGGATTTTAAATATCCGCATTATAAAAATAAGCAAATACAATCCTAAATTTAGAGATC
The DNA here is from genome assembly GCF_013391485.1 of Acinetobacter sp. SwsAc5. Lineage (NCBI taxonomy): Bacteria > Pseudomonadati > Pseudomonadota > Gammaproteobacteria > Moraxellales > Moraxellaceae > Acinetobacter > Acinetobacter sp. SwsAc5. Next base: position 46,250 of record NZ_JACAXD010000010.1, on the reverse strand, counting down.
AAGTAGATCTTGTCAAAATAGGATGTGAATTAAAAAAATAGAAAAAATAAAACACACTAAAGACAGTAAAAATTGCTTAAGCAACTCATCTTTATAAAAAAATGTATTTTACAAGAAGCATGATCTTATCATAATTTTTGATTAATTTTGGTTTTGCTTAGTTGTAAAAGTGAATTTAAAGTCATTGCTGTTGTTGTTTTGGTTTGATCAATTGGTATATTTTATTGATTTTTATAGAGAAAATAAGATGAAAATTTAAAGCTAATTTTTATCTCATTTTGCCCAATATAAAGGTGATTTTGATGAGATTGTTGCAAAATCTACAATGATATACAGAGGATTGAAAACTGAATCTTAGGCAACATTTTCAGAGAGCCATACCCGAAGTGGACTTCTGAAAAATTAAAAGGATGCTGTGATTGATAGGTGTAATGAAAGTTTAGTTTTTATAAGCCATGAAAGCAGTAGCGTATTTATCAAGCTTTATCTAATGATTGAATGTGCTTTGCGTACATTCAATCATTAAAGTTTGTGGCGACTCAGTAATTAAAGTTTACGCCACACCTTATTTTCATCTTCTAAAGAGACAGTAAAGTTAAATTCGTCGTCTACGGTAACCAAGTAGGAGTTAGGATTAACCAATAAAACTTTTAAAATTGTACCTTGCTCGAATTCAATTGGTGCGCAGTTTTCTTTACGTAGAACAATAGGTTCAAGTAGCTCAATAGCAATGTTTTCTGTTGGAGATTCCATACCGCACCCTAAATGAGTTATTTTTAATCAACTGTATTATATAGTAAATTGATGAATAATCTACACAAAATCGTAAATTTGTGTCGGGTTTAAATATTTTGTACTTGAATTGTTGGTCAAAAAATCGCAATAAATTTGCCCAATACTTCATAATTTGACATTTTAAAAATATAAGAAATTGAAATTTGATGTAATTTCTTAGATGAATGGCAAATGAACAGCGCAGTAAAATATAGCCGATTGATGAAATTTACAGTTTTCAGTATAAAAATAAAATTATTGCTGAAAAAACAGCGTATAAAGTATAAAAGTTAAAGTATCCATTCACGCTTTTTTAAGTGGTGAAGGCACTGGGTTTTACATTCCAATTTAAAAAATAAAGGCTTTTTGTCTGCATGTTTAAGTCATTTTTTCCAAATCCAAAGTGGTTTTTTATTTCATTGCTTGTTTGGTTCGCGATCAATCTGGCTTTATGGTACTCGGGCGGTAGCGCATGGGGTAGTTGGATTGGCTTCCCGCAAGGCTATGCCGAAGCAACATTACCCATCGATGTCAGCCGTTTTTGGTCACCTGCATTTTTATGGTTTTATCTGTGGTTTTTTGTGGCAACGACGCTGTTTGCCATTTTCTGGAAACTTAAAGCAAATCACCCATGGCAGCGCTGGTCGGTATGGGGATCGGCATTCATCCTGTTTAATATTTGGTTTGGGGTACAAGTCAATGTTGTGGTGAATGCCTGGTACAACCCATTTTATGACCTGATTCAAAAAATGCTCAGTAGTGGCGGTGGAGATGTCAATGAACTCTATGCAGGTGTGCTGACCTTTTTATACATCGCCATGGTGGCAGTGACCTTAATGGTTTTGAATTTATTTTTTGTTAGTCACTATGTTTTTCGTTGGCGTACGGCAATGAATAATTATTACACCGCACATTGGGAAAAACTCAGACATATTGAAGGGGCTTCACAGCGTATTCAAGAAGATACCATGCGCTTTGCCAGAACCACGGAAACTTTAGGGGTAAATTTAGTCGAAGCCCTAATGACTTTGTTGGCATTTTTACCTGTGCTGTTTAGTTTGTCTGTGCATGTCAAAGCCCTGCCTATAGTGGGGGAAATTTCGTATGCCTTAGTTTGGGCTGCAGTGGGTTGGGCAGTATTTGGTACAGTGGTGTTAATTGTGGTGGGTGCGAAGTTACCAGGTCTGGAATTCAATAACCAAAAAGTTGAGGCGGCTTATCGTAAAGAATTGGTTTATGGTGAAGATCACGCTGAACGTGCTGATCCGCTGAGTTTAAAAGAACTGTTTAGCAAAGTGCGTTTGAACTATTTCCGTTTATATTTCCACTATGCCTATTTTAACTTGGTACGCATTTGGTACATGCAATTGGACAATATTTATGGTTTATTTGTGTTGTTCCCAAGTATTGCCGCAGGGGCTATTACATTGGGTTTGATGATGCAAATTGCCAACGTATTTGGCAAAGTCCGTGAATCTTTTCAGTATCTGATTGCATCTTGGCCAACCATTATTGAGCTCTTGTCTATCTATAAGCGTTTAAAAGCATTTGAATCGACATTGGATCACTAGTTGTGGTGGCGACATCCATGATTTGTTGTGGATGTCGCGTTCACATGTTCAGAGCCATGATTGCTAAATATAAATAGATCTGAACAGTTGTATAAAAAATAATATGAGTGTTAGTATTCAAAATCATAAAAAACTGTGATGAATTGGATTGTTTTATAAAAATATCAAACGCGATTCAAATAAAGCGATGATTATTTAACTATAAAATCAAGGTGTTAGATTTGTTATTTTCCGCTAATTCATATATTTTCATTCCTATAAAAACAATTGAGAATTGAAACGTGACCTGCAAAAAAATACTTTTGATGGGGGGGGTGGGCAGCCTATTATTTGGTTGTGCAACAGTCGATCAATATAGCCCAAATTCGGTGAAGCATTTTGCATCTGCACAAGAACTGATTGTTCAAAAAAACTTAAATCAGCCCAGTGGTGCCGCTAAAGAATATGTCTATTATTGGGGGCCACAGCGCAAAGATCAGCCTGCTGAATCTATGATTCCACGTAAATATATGGGCAGCTATTGTCAGTCACAAAATGGACGCTTAACGCTGGCCTATAAAAGCTCAATGAGTTTAGTCAAAAATGCATGGTCTAAAAAACTACTCAATACTTATCGAGATGTAAAACAGGGGATTGGGGCATACCGCTGTGTAGGTAATCAGGGCGAAAGTTGGATTGTATCTATTGAACCTGTGGCAGAGCGCCAGTTGGAACAGCGTGGTGAAGCGCGAGTAGTGAGTTTGGTCACTAAAATAATGTCTGAAGATGAAGCACGACGTTTTTACCGCGCGGTTTCTACACCTGCAAAGGCTGCACCTAAAGCAGCTCAAAGTAATCCAAAAACAACAAATGCAACCAAAGTTGCTGAAATGAAAGAAAAACCTGAAGAGAAAAAAGAGCCTGTAGTTGCGCCAGTAAAAACAGCTCCACCACGCGTGGTTGAGACACCACAACAGCAACAGACACGTTTATATGTGGCGGCACGTCGTGATTTAAACAGTGGGCGTAATCAAATTAATGCCTGTAATAATGCGCAACGTGCTTATAACTATGGCAAGTTACAGGGCGCAGAGGGTACGCGTATTTATACAGAATCTGGCATGTTGGTGGCACGTTGTTTAACCAGTGTGTCGAGTTATCGCAGTCGTTTTCCAAACGCAGAAGTGCAAGCCAAGCGCATTTTGCAGAATTTAGCCAAAAATTATAATCATGCGGGCGCAAAAAATATGTTAAATCAAATGAAATAACCAACCCCTAGCTTTATAAGCTGGGTATTCAAATGAATTGAGTCATTTAAAAGAAAATAAAATGAAAAAAGAAACACAGAGCAGCGTGTAGATACGGGGACTTATTTTTCACGCATGCTGTTGAATGAGATGGTCGATGAAATTACGGTAGATTTAAGCGCGACACCGTATTTTTTAATGAACGGGGCAGGCCACATTTCACCGCATTGAATAAAAGAATTCAGAGAACTTTGCTTAAGACCGAAGCTGTGACAGCAGCTGATTTAAGTTGTTTAGCACCCATTCGGGTTCGAGCAAAAAATCAGAAAAAAACCAAATGGGGGGTGATCACAGAACTTGATTTTCCTGAGGTTACACAATCAATTGTTTATCCACCTTTCAAAATCACGCCAGAATTGGCAGCAGCTTTTGGTATGCATTTGATTGGACAGGGCAAAAGTATCAAGATTGAAAATGAGTACGATATCGTTAGTTATTGTGAATACATTTACGGAAAATTTGCAGCTTATGCCAATCCATATTTAGACACAGCATCTTCAGGGCAAGATCGGACTTTATTTCCTACAATTTGCACAGATTTAGAAGGGCATAATTTTCCGCATTTGTTCGTTTCCAGCGACCCTTATTTGGACTTGGTGATTTCTGTTGGTCTATATGACACCAAACAACAAGCTTTAGTTGTGGCAGATTTATGGATTCCTGCTGGCTATGCAGTCTGCATTCCACCACAAAAAATTGATGATACGACTGAAAAAATATATCTACATAATAACCGAAATAGTGCAAATGCCTGCTGGGGCAACAATGTTACACATGAGCAGATTAAGACACATACTTTGCTTGATACACAAGGCCGTATTCATTGGTTTTGGAATCGACTACCGACGGAGCATCCACAGTTATGAAGGGCTTTGTTGCACAAAGATTTCATAACTATATGATTTTAAAAGTTTTGATTATTTTTTGATCCAAAATTAAATTTATTTAAATCAGATGCTTACATATTTATGCAACAAAGCCGTTATGAAGTTAAAACATTTGCTGCATAGCACAATTAAAATTTCAGGATTTAGTATATTGGCTTTATTCAGTTTTAATATTTCTGCCAAAAGCCTGAAACAAGCCACTGCGCATGATTATGTGACAGAGCGTTATTATTTGGGGCTAGATTCTAATCGTGCTATAGATGAAAAGATGACACGAGCCAGACTCAGGGGCGATGAGCGCGAGCAAATCCGTATTTTGTGTGTGGATGTTCGTAAGTACTATCAAGATGTTATTGCTTTAAACCAAGCCAATCGACATTTTAATCCAAAGAAAATTGATGCAGAAACCAAAGAATATCGTGTATTACTCAAGGGTTTAGACAAGGAGAATGTTTGTAAAGACCTCGGTTTTTAAGAGAAGGTTTGTTGGTAATTTTAATATTCTATTGAGGGTGTGATATTTCCTCTCGCTGTGGGAATGGGAGATAAAATTAAATAAGATTTGGATATAACTTCTCAAATTCTTTATTCACTGCTTCGCCACGTAATAAATAGCCTTTGGGCTGAATATAACTATAAATTTCTCGTGCAGGCTGTTCATGCCAGCCAATATTAAATGCACAAAGTTTTTGGAAAAATTGTAGATGGTTGTAATTCAAATTATTATGAATCCAATAGGCGAGTTGTTGCCAATTGCTTTGGTCTTTTTCATACAGTGCTAAAAATGATGGAATGACAATACACGCCGTTGCCCCATAACCTTTTGCATCGGGATAGTCCCAAATGTGACTGGCAAAGTTTTTCTCGTTACTGGCGCAGTTATGTCCTTTTTCATTACCAAGTTGGTTTACGCTTGGTGAGCGATATGCCGAGCGAATCGCAATTCGTCCAAATTTATCTTGGAGTGGTTCGAGCAGTTGCTCGCACAGTTGTGTACCTGTGTAGATGGCTTTTTCAGGATGATCTGGGAAGTTGGGTACACCATACCAATTAGCGATTTCACTATAGAGGAAATCGCGCATAAAGAAGGACCTTGATAGTTGAATACGTCCTAGGTCTTCGAGTTTGGCGATGGCGGATACTTTTTTGATGGTCATGTTGTTTTTGGTGTGAAGTGCTTAGGAAGATTGTATTAATAAAGTCGTTCTTTGAAAAAGGGGATTCTGAAAATATACGCATCTATCTATTGGAGAAAAATATTTTTGTAACTGTCTAATTTTTTGATGTTTAATACTATTCAATATTTTCGAAGATAATTATTTTCATGGATAGAAAACTCTTAATTTTTGGCAATGGTCTAGGGATGGCTATTGATTCTAATCATTACTCTTTAAATAATGCTTTGAACACAGTTTGGAATGACACTTCAATGTGGAGTGATATTCAGCATAGAGGATTGATTCAGAATTGTATACCAACGGCTTTGTTGCATAAATATGTAAGCATCTGATTTAAATAAATTTAATTTTGGATCAAAAAATAATCAAAACTTTTAAAATCATATAGTTATGAAATCTTTGTGCAACAAAGCCTATACCAACTGGAAACTGTCCTGTTTCGGAAGATGAGTTAGACAAACTGCACTTAGTGTCTACATCATGTGATTTTCTGAACGGTTTTCCAAATGCTGCTAATAATATTCATTGGTTATCAAGTTATGGAAAAGATTTTACTGAAGCAGTTCAAGAATATATTCATACTGTAGCGTCTCATTTGTTCGATTCATCAAATACCTTACCTAGTAATTTTAAGAATGCATTAATTGATTTTATTAAAAATACAAAATCACATGTTGCTACCCTGAATTACGATAAACTTTTATATGATGAATTTATCAAGGAAGAGATTTGTAAAGGTTATTCAGGATATTTGGTTGATGGTTTTTATGATACTGGTTTCGCACCTAGTAACATGGAAAGACTTTTTGGAAGAGACTTTGGGTATTATATGCATTTACATGGCTGCCCATTATTTAAAGATATAAGCGGGATAACCTACAAATTAAAAACTTCACAGATTTCAACCAATAATATCTTTGGTAGTAAGCACATAGTATTAACGCATATTCCTCATAAGCCAAGTGTAATCACAGCTTCAGAGGTTTTATCAACTTATTGGAGCTACTTGATTCTATCTTTAAGTGAAGTAAAAGAGATAATTTTATTTGGATACTCAGGTTGTGATATTCATTTAAATAAAATTTTAAAGGTACATGCTAGTTCAAAAAATAAAAAAATTATTGAATGGGACGGTGATGGACAAACAACTCAACAGCGTCAACAGTTTTGGGATAGTGAGCTAGGTGCTAATGTCACGTTGCAGAGAATGCCCGATATTACTCAATTTACATCATGGTAATAAAAAACCCGCTCTAAAGCGGGTTTTATTTAAAAAAAAAGATCAGATCAACCAATCAATTTCTTCATCAATTCATTCACTTGTGCAGGGTTGGCTTTGCCTTTCGCAGCTTTCATCACTTGACCAACAAGACCGTTAAAGGCTTTGTCTTTACCAGATTTATACTCTTCAACCATCTTCTCATTGGCAGCAAGAACTTCTTTAATAATCGCTTCAATCGCGCCTGTATCAGTTTCCTGTTTCAAGCCTTTTTCAGCAATAATTTCATCCGCAGATTTGCCTTCGTCCCACATAAAGCCGAATACTTGCTTCGCGATCTTACCGTTAATTGTGTTGTCCACAATACGCGCGATCATACCGCCAAGTTTTTCCGCAGAAACAGGAGAGTCCGCCAAATCTAAGCCTGCTTTGTTTAAAGCACCAGAGAATTCACCCATTACCCAGTTTGCAGATACTTTACCTTGTGCCGCGCCACCAGCCGCAGCAACCACAGCTTCGTAAAATTCTGACATTTCACGAGTCAATGTGAGCACGTGAGCATCGTACTCAGTTACACCAAAGTCCGCCACGAAACGTGCACGACGTGCAGCAGGAAGCTCAGGCATAGTGGCTTTAATGGCTTCAATTTGCGCATCAGGAATAATCACAGGCAACAAGTCTGGATCAGGGAAGTAACGGTAATCGTTGGCTTCTTCCTTCGAACGCATTGAACGCGTTTCCATCTTCACAGGGTCAAACAAACGTGTTTCTTGGTCAATCGTACCATCCCATTCCAAGATTTCCATTTGACGTTCAATTTCAACATTGATCGCTTGTTCAATGAAACGGAATGAGTTCAGGTTTTTAAGTTCACAACGTGTACCGAAGGGTTGACCCGGACGACGTAACGACACGTTACAGTCCGCACGGAACGAACCTTCAGCCATGTTGCCGTCAGAAATACCTAACCAACGAACCAGTGTGTGAATCGCTTTAATGTAAGCAACCGCTTCTTCAACCGAACGCATATCTGGCTCAGATACTATTTCCAATAAAGGTGTGCCTGCACGGTTTAAGTCAATACCTGACATGCCTTCAAATTGGTCGTGAATCGATTTACCTGCATCTTCCTCAAGGTGTGCACGGGTTACGCCAATGCGTTTGGTTGTGCCATCTTCAAGTTGGATGTCGATATGACCCAAGCCTACAATCGGGTTATCCATCTGGCTGATCTGGTAGCCTTTTGGAGAATCCGGGTAGAAGTAGTTTTTACGTGCAAATACAGAGGCTTGGTCGATGTAGGCATCAATACCCAAGCCAAAACGGATTGCCAAATCCACCACTTCTTTATTCAACACAGGCAAGACGCCCGGCATAGCTAAATCAACAAGGCTGGCTTGCGTATTTGGGTCTTGACCAAATTCGGTTGATGAGCCCGAGAAAATTTTAGAATTGGTTGCAAGCTGAGTGTGAATCTCAATACCAATTACGACTTCCCAGCCATCAATCAGGTTTGATTTGGGTTTAGCAGTATTCTTCGCCATTATGCGTTCTCCTCAGCAATTGCAGCGCGTTGAGTATGCCAATCTGTCGCTTGTTGATACTGATGTACCACAGATAACAATTGTGATTCAGACCAGTAATTGCCAATCAATTGTAAACCCACAGGCAAGTGATCTTGGTCAAAACCAACAGGCGCACTAATTGCTGGTAAGCCCGCTAAGTTCACTGCGATGGTGTAAATATCACCCAAATACATTTCAACAGGGTCTAAAGACGCGCCAATTTTGTAGGCAGTTGTTGGTGCAGTTGGTGCTGCAATCACATCGACCTGTTCAAAGGCTTTTAAGAAGTCTTGCTGAATTAAACGACGGACTTTTTGTGCTTTCACGTAGTAAGCATCGTAATAACCCGCAGAAAGAGCATACGTACCAATCAAGATACGACGTTGCACTTCTGCACCAAAACCTTCAGAACGCGAGCGTTTGTAGAGGTCTAAAATATCTTGAGGATTTTCTGCACGGTAGCCATAACGCACACCATCGTAACGAGAAAGGTTAGATGATGCTTCTGCTGGGGCAATCAGATAGTAAGTTGGCACGTAGCTTTCAGTCATGTTGAGATCAATCTCAACCAATACTGCGCCCAATTCTTCTAATTTTTTTAGTGATTCTTCAACACGTGCTTTCACCGCAGCATCTAAACCAGCCACATTGAAGTATTGTTTCGGAATACCAATGCGTAAGCCTTTGAGCGTTGTTGCATTCAGGTTCGCCACATAATCTTCAACCGCTTTATCCATAGAGGTTGAGTCTTTGGCGTCATGACCAGCCATTACATTCATTAAATATGCGCAGTCTTCTGCAGAGCGTGCCATTGGGCCTGCCTGATCTAAAGATGATGCATAAGCGATGATGCCGTAACGTGAAACACGTCCGTAAGTTGGTTTGAGACCAGTCAAACCACAGAAAGACGCAGGCTGACGGATTGAACCACCTGTATCTGTACCTGTAGCAAATGGTGCAAGGTCAGCCGCCACGACAGCAGCAGAACCACCTGACGAACCACCCGGTACATGGTCAAGTGCCCATGGGTTTTTGGTCGCGCCATAGAACGAACTTTCAGAGGTTGAACCCATTGCGAATTCGTCCATGTTCACTTTACCCAAAGTGACCAAACCTGCATTTTTACCTTGTGCCACCACAGTTGCGTCATAAGGCGAGATAAAATTGTCCAGCATTTTTGAACCCGCAGAGGTTTTAATGCCTTGGGTACAAAAAATATCTTTATGTGCAACAGGAATACCTGTCAGTGCTGTCGCTTGACCCGCCTGACGTAATGCATCGGCTGCATCCGCCTGTGCCAGTGCTACTTCATTGGTCACGGTGACATAAGAGCGCACTTGCGGATCAATTTTGGCAATACGTTTTAAATAATGTTCTGTTAGTTCGCGAGAGGAGAATTTGGCTGCCGCCAAACCCTCAGAGATTTCACGAATCGATAAGCGATGTAAATCTGTCATGAGAAAAATTCTTTTACCTTTTTATGAAGTCAAAATGTAACAGCCGAATAAATTATTCAATCACACGTGGAACAAGGTACAAGCCATCCTGAACTGCAGGGGCAACAGCTTGATATTGCTCACGATGATTCTGTTCGGTTACGACGTCTTCACGTAATGGTTGATGGTGGTCAAATGGGCTTTTTAAAGGCTCAACGTCATCGGTATTTATGCCTTTTAAGCTTTCCATCATGCCTAAAATTTTATTTAGACTTTGAGCATACTCAGCAGATTGCGTATCATTGAGTTTAAGACGAGCAAGATGGGCAATTGCTGAAACTGTTTGTGCATTTAAATCTGCAGAATGCTGAGCATCCGAGGTAGACATAACATCACCTAAAATCAGTATTAATAAAAAATTTCAAAATATCGTGCGTTATAATAAGCGATTGACTTGTTCAACGCACCACATTTAGTTAAAGTTGCCAACTTGCGTCCACATAAAGTTTAATCGAGAACGACTCCGTGATTCTAAAACGACTAATTGGCTTGTTTTCGCCAGACCTAGCCATTGATTTAGGTACAGCAAATACACTTATTTATGCGCCAGGACGAGGCATTATATTAAATGAACCGACAGTTGTGGCAATTCGTCACAGCGGTTCACAGAAAATTGTTGCCGCAGTCGGTCTTGATGCCAAACAAATGTTGGGTCGTACCCCTGCAAACATTTCTGCAATTCGCCCAATGAAAGATGGTGTCATCGCTGATTTTGAAGTGACTGAAACCATGCTGAACCAATTTATTGGCAAAGTGCATGAAAAACGTTTATTCCCACCTGCACCGCGTGTAGTGGTGTGTGTACCATGCAAATCTACTTTGGTAGAGCGCCGTGCCATTCGTGAAGCCGTGTTTAACGCAGGCGCACGTGATGTACGTTTAATTGAAGAGCCAATGGCAGCAGCAATTGGCGCAGGTATGCCAGTCGAGCAAGCCTGTGGTTCAATGGTGGTAGATGTTGGCGGTGGCACGACAGAAATCGCGATCATTTCATTACAAGGTTGTGTTTATTCAGATTCATTGCGTATTGGTGGTGATGTATTTGATGAGCAAATCATTAACTACGTGCGTAAGGCACATGGTTGTGTGATTGGTGAAACCACAGCAGAAACCATTAAGAAAGAAGTTGGCATGGCATTGCCAGATGAAGGTGCTAAACCACTGGAAATTGAAGTGCGTGGTCGTAACTTGGCAGAAGGTGTGCCACGTGCCATTACTGTAACTTCTGATGAAATTACCCAAGCCATTTCTGATCCGTTACAAAGCATTGTATCGGCAGTAAAATCTGCACTGGAACAAACTCCACCAGAACTTTCTTCCGATATTGCAGAGCGTGGAATTGTGCTCACCGGTGGCGGTGCGTTATTGCGTAACCTAGACAAGCTTTTGGCACAAGAAACTGGCTTGCCTGTGGTAGTCGCAGAAGAACCATTAACTTGCGTTACCCGTGGTGGTGGCAAGGTCTTGGAATTCTTTGATAATCCAAACCACGATATGTTATTTGTTGGCTAATACATAGGATTCGGCGGTGCAAACAAATCTGTTTTCCAGACAACCGCCATCTTTTCGCTCTTTTATAATTGCGGTCATTACTTGCTTGGTCATCCTGTTCTTTAACTGGCGTGTCCCGCATGTAATTCAACCTGCACGTGATGTTTTGTATGCGGCATATAATCCAATTTATGCCCTTGCAAGCTATCCTGTATTGTCGCGAGAATGGCTAAGTCAACAAAGTAAGTCTGAGGCTCAATTGCGTCGTGAAAATACCGCGATGCAGGCAGAGCTATTACAGGCTCAAGTCCGTTTGCAAAAATTGTCTGAACTCTCTGCAGAAAATACCCGCCTGCGTGGTCTACTCGATACGCCTCTAATCATTGATGGACGCATGGAAATTGCTGAAGTAATTGGTACCGATGCCGATCCTTTGCGCCACATTATTGTGATTAACCGTGGTTCACAAAATCAGCTCAAAGTCGGGCAAACCGTTTTGGATGATAAAGGCATTATGGGGCAGATCATTGCTGTGTATCCACACAGTAGCCGTGTCATGTTGCTTTCTGACAAAGAACACTCACTTTCAGTGCGTTTGGAACATACAGGCATGCGAGCCATTGTGTCGGGTACGGGCGATTTAGGGCGTTTGAAAATGGAATATGTACCGACCAGTGCCAATATTCAGGTTGGAGAGAAAGTCTATAGCTCAGGCTTGGGCGAGCATTTCCCTGCAGGATATTTGGTTGGAAGCATTGCCAAAATCAGCCGACATAATTCTGGTGAGTTTGCACAAATTGATGTGATGCCTGCAGCACAATTGGCGGGTGGTCATCATGTGGTGGTGCTGTTCTCAGAATCTTTAGCGAAGGAGCAGCCAAATGCCAATCGCTAAAATTGGACAAACCCGACTCGGACAAAACAAGAATAAAGATCCACTATTTCCGATTATTATTTCTGTAATTGCTGCATCTGTACTCATGGTGTATCCGCTGTCTTATACAGGCTCGGGTTGGCGACCATTGTTTATGTTGATGGTGACCTTGTTTTGGGTGCTTGGGCAACCAACTTGGTGTGGTATTTGGTTTGCCTTTGGTACAGGCTTGTTTGCAGACTTGCTCCTCGATGCACCTTTGGGCATGAATGCCCTAAGTTTTGTGGTGATTACTTTTGTGGCGCGTTTCCTGACTCGTGAGCGCCGTATTATGACGTTTGCGAATTTATGGGTCATTAGTGTAATCGCAATTTTGGCACACCTCGCCCTGATTTGGGTGATGCAAGTCATGGGTGGGATTCAGTTCCCATTTGCCCGTCATTGGCAACCTTTGCTGAGTAGTATTTTGCTCTGGCCTGTGCTGTATTATTTCTTGCGAAAATGGCGCATTTAATTCTTGCCTCAAGTTCACCGCGCCGTCGGGAACTCCTGCAACAGCTTGGGCTGGAATTTGAAATTTACAGTCCAGACATCGATGAATCTATTTTAGCGGGCGAAGATGTTGCCGCGTATGTTGAGCGGTTGGCATGTGCCAAAGCCGATGCGGTTTTACGGCTATTTCCTGATGCTATTGTGATTGCTGCCGATACCAGTCTAGGCGTAGATGGGCAGATTTTGGGCAAGCCAGAATCCAAAGCACATGCCTTTGCCATTTGGTCACAACTTTCTGGTCGAAAACATGATGTTTTTTCAGGGGTTTGTGTGCGTACAAAACAGAAAAAATCCAGTATAGTGGTACGTACACAGGTTGAATTTCAATCGCTTAGCCTAGATGATATGGAAAGCTACTGGGCAACAGGTGAGCCGATTGGAAAAGCGGGTGCTTATGCGATTCAGGGCATCGCAGCACGTTATATTCCGCGTATTGAGGGCAGTTATAGCAATGTTGTCGGCCTGCCACTCTATGAAACCGTACAGTTATTACAGACAGTTAAGGCACTAAATTAACTGCTGCACAAAAATTTTTATAATGTTTTGAGTTTTATTATGTCTGACGAGTTGTTGATTAACGTCACACCGATGGAGTGTCGGGTGGCGTTAATTCAAAACGGCACGGTCAATGAACTATTCGTTGAGCGTACAGCCAAGCGTGGTTTGGTGGGCAATATTTATAAAGGCAAAGTGGTGCGCGTGCTGCCAGGCATGCAAGCCGCTTTTGTCGATATTGGTTTATCGCGTACTGCTTTTTTGCATATCAATGACATGATTTGGCCGCGCAGCCAACCTACACCGAATGTCTTTGAATTATTGCAGCCTGGGCAAATTCTAACCGTGCAAGTGATGAAAGATATGCTCGGTACTAAAGGCGCACGACTGAGCACTGATCTTTCCATTCCTTCGCGTTATTTGGTTCTAATGCCGTATGGCAGTCATATTGGCGTATCACAACGCATTGAATCGAGTGAAGAACGTGAGCGTCTACGCGGGATCATTGAAACCATTCAGGCCGAGCATAAATTGCCAGGTTCAGTGATTGTACGCACAGCTGCCGAAGGCGTCGATGAAACGGCTTTAGTGCAAGATATGTGTTACTTAGCAAAATTGTGGGAATACATTCAGCGTAAACAAAAAAGCATTGCTGTGCCTTCCTTGATTTTTGAAGAGTTGCCGTTACCGCAACGTGTAATTCGTGATTTGGCAAATGATAACACCGCTAAAATTTATGTCGATTCACGTGAAATTCACGCCAAATTAAAAGAATTTGTGGATGAGTTTGTGCCCAATATGCACAATCGCCTGATTCATTACCCTGGTGAGCGTCCACTGTTCGATTTATACAATGTCGAAGAAGATATTCAAAAAGCGTTGCAAACCCGTGTGGCATTAAAGTCAGGCGGTTATCTGATGATTGATCAGACCGAAGCCATGACCACTATTGATGTGAATACGGGTTCTTATGTCGGTGGTCGGACTTTAGAAGACACCGTATTTAAAACCAATATGGAAGCGACACAGGTCATTGCCCGCCAGTTACGTTTGCGTAATTTGGGTGGCATCATCATTATTGACTTCATTGATATGCAAGAAGTACAGCATCGTGATGAAGTCTTGAGTCAGTTTGAGCGTATGCTTGAACGAGATCATGCCAAGACCAAAATTACCCAAGTGTCTGAATTGGGCTTGGTCGAGATGACCCGTAAACGCACCCGTGAATCATTAGAACATTTACTTTGTGAAGCCTGTCCAACTTGTCAGGGGCGGGGATATGTCAAAACAGCAGAGTCAGTGTGTTACGAAATTTTTCGAGAAATTTTAAGATATGCACGCGCATTTGAATCACAACGTGGCTTTACTGTCGTTGCACACCCATCGGTGATTGACCGATTGTTAACTGCCGAAGCGCCAGCAGTGGCGGATTTAGAGCACTTTGTCAGCCGTGTGATTAAATTTCAGGTGGAAAATTTATATACGCAAGAGCAATACGATATCATTCTGAGCTGAAATTGTAACAGGATATCGCTAAACAGTTGTTACATCTGAAATTTTACTTTTTTGAGTGAATTCTCAATACTAAGCATACAGAGTAGCCAAAGCCGAACATCTCCCTCGGTTTAGCAAATGAGGTATGTCATGGGTATGAGTAAAGTTGTGATTCAAAAGAGTTTAAAAGTATTAGATCGTAAAGTGACACATAACGGTTATATTGTGGATGAGCAAGGTAAAGAAACTCAAATTACCACTGCAATGGTTAGCGCAGTTTGTCAGCAATTATTAAAACAGTGTCGTACTATTCAAAAATAAGGGGCAGCAATTGCCCCTTAATTGATTCTATTGAATTATTTTTCTGATGGATTGACGTATCAATCCACGATTTTATTGACCCCTTCAGGCGCATCAATAATCTGTTCAAAGCGCTGAATTTCATCTTCTAAGTGTTGCAATAAGTTTTGCATTTTCGGTAAGGCATGACGACAAGCAGTTAAACCAACTTCTAATTTGTCTAAATAGCTGGTCATGGTAATGTTTAAAGCTTGTCCATCTAACACGATTGAAGCAGGGTATAGTGCATCTAGCTTTGCACCATTCCAATACAAAGGTTCACGTGGGCCAGGTACATTGGAAATAACCAAGTTAAAGGCCTGACGCTTTGGCATAATGCCTGACAAAATATTTAAACCAGCAGCGCCGTAAACAAAAGCACTATAGTTCATAATTTGATTGGCATTCATGCGCTTAAAACGCTGCTTGGCATTTTGTACACTGCGGCGCACAATTTTTAAACGCTCAAGCGGATCTTCTTTGTGCGTACCCAAGTTGGCTAAAATCATGGTGATTCGATTAGATACTTCAGAATCGTCATCACGAATAGAGGCAGGCACCATCGCAATTAAAGGTTTTTTCGGTAAAGCATATTGGCTGAGTAAGTACTCACGCAATGCGCCTGAGCAAATTGCCAGTACCACATCATTAATGGTTACGCCCAAAGCTTTAGCAATGCGATGCAAACGTGCAAACTCAAAAGATTGCGCGGCAAAACGACGTGAGGCGCTCACACGTTGGTTTAAGATGGTGCTTGGTGCTTGGAAGCTAGAAACATAATCGGGGTTACGTCCCATATCTTTAGCAACGGTTTGTGATACTTCATAAACTGCGCGAGGGGTTGCTTCAACATGACCTTTAACCCCACCAAAAATTTTCTTTAAACGGCTGACTTTCGGTTCTTTCAGACGTTTAGCACGTGGGCCTTCCACACACCAAGGTGGTACAATTCTTTTTGCATTTTCGTCATGCGATAGGGATTTTTCCACCAAACGCATGCCTGCAATGCCATCTACCATAGCATGATGAATTTTAAAGAACATCGCAAAACGATTATCTTCAATACCTTCAATAATATGGCAAGTCCATAAAGGTTTGGCGCGATCAATCAGTGAACTGTGTTCTTGTGAAATATACGTTAATAATTCACGAATGCGACCTGGTTTTGGCAAGGCAATATGACGGAAGTGATGATCGAGATCGAACTCTTCATCTTCATCCCAAAATAGACCATTGAGCTTATTGTTAAATGGTGCAATAGGCATCGACTTTGAATTGCGAATATCGGCAACCAAGTCTTGAATAAAAGTGTCTGGCGCATGTTCTGGAATTTGGAATAAGAATAATCCACCCACATGCATGGGCTGTTGACGTTTTTCGAGTGATAGGAAAATAAAATCAATAGGGTGTAATGGACGCATATTGTGGATTGCCTCACTGCAATTTCTACGCTTGTTCTTATCTGAACAAGGTTTTTAGAGTTATATAAGATTTAATTCAGTATATCTTTTTTATCAAACAAATATAGTGATTTTTGCGCCATCGCAAGTCAATAAAAATCACAGTAAAACTGTGATTTTTATTGTAGTAATAGATGTATTATTTTAAATTTCCAGCATGTAGACCGCATTCTTTGTGCGTTGCTTCTTCCCACCACCAACGACCTTCACGTTCATGTTGATTTGGCAACACAGGCCGGGTGCAAGGTTCACAGCCAATTGAAATAAAACCTTTTTCATGCAAACGATTGTATGGAATTTCCATCATGCGAATATAATTCCACACGTCACTGCTTGACCAGTTTGCCAGTGGATTGTATTTGATTAATTGCTTGTTAGGACCTGAAAATCCTGCATCTGCTTGTACGACAGGAATATCTTGGCGTGTACCCGGACTTTGGTCTTTACGTTGTCCTGTAATCCAGCCATCTAGTGTTGCCAGCTTTTTGCGTAAAGGCTGAACTTTACGAATTCCGCAACATTCCTGATGTCCATCTTCAAAAAAACTAAATAAGCCTTTTTCTTGTACCAATTGTTGGACTGTTTCGGTTTCAGGAAAGCAAATTTCGATCTCAATATTATAATATTTGCGTACAGTTTCTAAAAATTGATAGGTTTCAGGATGCAAACGTCCTGTATCTAAACTAAATACACGAAATGGCAAACCTAAATTAGACGCCATATCAATCAGTACCACATCTTCTGCGCCAGAAAAAGAAATTGCAACTTCACCCTGCTGGTTCAAAGCAAGTTTTAAAATCTCGCTAGGCGATTTGTCTGCATATTCGGTTGCGAGTGCATCAACGATATCTATGGTGGGAATGGTGTGCATAAGTCTTCCTGCAGTCGGCTTGAGGGCTAATCTTTGTTCTTGAGCGGATTATTTTAATGGAATTCCTAAAAAGGTCTTATCACTAAAAAATAAATGCTTATGAATGAAATAGATTTAAAAAAGAACAAGGCAAATAGCAAATCTTCGGCTATGATAGGGAAAAACTTTTACAGGTATTTTGGGAGAACCCATGGAAATCGTATGTCTTGATCTTGAAGGTGTGTTAGTTCCAGAAATTTGGATTAACTTTGCTAAAAAAACTGGCATTAAAGAACTTGAAGCAACTACACGTGATATTCCTGACTACGATGTGTTGATGACTCAGCGTTTAAATATTCTAAAACAGCATGGTTTGGGTTTGAATGATATTCAAGCGGTGATTGCTGATATGGGGCCATTCCCTGGCGCGAAAGAGTTTGTCGAGTGGGTGAGCACACACTTCCAATTGATTATTCTTTCAGATACGTTCTATGAATTTGCACATCCGTTGATGAAGCAATTGGGTTGGCCAACAATTTTCTGCCACAAGTTAGAATCAGATGAAAATGGCATGATTACCGCTTATAAATTGCGTCAACCTGATCAAAAACGTCAAGCTGTTAAAGCCTTACACGGTTTAAATTTCCGTGTAATTGCTGCAGGTGATTCATATAACGACACCACGATGCTAGGTGAAGCGGATCATGGTTTCTTATTTGATGCACCTGAAAATGTGATTGCAGAATTCCCACAATTCCCTGCAATTTATGGTTATGAAGCATTAAAAGAAGCAATTCGTGGTGCTTCGGTACGTGATATTCCAGCTTAATTCCGAAGCTGAATACAATAAAGGGCATCATTTGATGCCCTTTGTTTTTATGCGATATTAACAGTGCATTGATTTAGAAGCGGTAGCCGATTTTTAGACCATAACCCAAAGCATAGTTGTCTTCAAATTCACCAACGTCTGTTGTACCCGTACGTGCAGTGGCATCACCCAACCAGAAGTATTTTACGCCAGCTTGAATAAAATAATTTTCCGCAGGGCTATATTGACCACCTAAACCTACGCTCCAGAAGCCTTCAACAGGGCCTAAAGTAGTTACAGGGTTACCTGCACCAGAATCCCAACCTACAGAAGCAGAACCAGACCATTGATTGTTAAATTTACGGCCTACACCGACTGTTGCAGACCATTGGTCATCTGAGTAGTCGATGAGGTTGTTGCCAGATGCTGTATTTAAAAATTTAGGGCTAACGGCAAATTGATCCCAATGTACCCAGCGAATATTTGCAAAAGCTAAAGTATTGGCTGCAACACCTGTTTGAAAATCAATGTTTACTGATTGCGGAGTTACAACTTCAGTGAGTGCATTTGGTCGTTGAATTGCGCCAAACCCAAAAGTTTCAGTTGTATCGAGTTCATGTTTGATTTCTGAACGATAGGTAACCGCAGCTCTCAATGCGATTTCAGGAATTTGATAAGCAAAACCAGCAAGCCAGCCGTAAGCATCATCTTCTTTTAAATTAATGTCGTAGCTGCCAAGTTTATCCTCACCTCCGTATGCAAGCCCACGTAACGATACTGTGCCTTTTACGGTTTGCCAAACTGGACCAGCGTAGAAATTCCAGTTTTCTGTAGGTTGGTAACCAATTAAAGCAGTAAGGTTGTGTGTTTCCACTTCTACTTTTGTGCCTTCAATTCCATTAGTAAACATGCTCTGTTCTAGGCTATACATCGCATCTGCACCAAATGGCTGGTCATATAAAAGACCTAAAGAAATTTGTTCAGTCGCTTGTACTTTAATTGCAGCGGAAGGGAAGTAATAATCTTCAGCCATATCGCTGACGTTATTTTTTATAAGATCTTTTCCTTTAACTGTTGGATCTAAAACTGAAATACCTGCTTCTGCATAATTGCCTGATTGTAAAAATGCAGCAATAGACTGACCAGAACGATCTAAACCAGCAGCAAGCGCAGGTGTAAGTGGGAGAGTGCTAAGTAAAATAGCCGAATAGATTTTATTGAGCTTCATGGTCGTTCCCTGATGCTTTATGTAACAAAAAGTGCAGGAAAAGTAACATATTTAAAAAAAGAGTAAATGCTCGACTTCGCAGAATAAATGAACTTAAAAGTTAAAAAATGTACTTGTGTAGAGTAAAAACACTAAAAAAAATATTAATTTTATGATTTATATAGATTTATTTTTGGATGCTGAGTGGCTGATTGAATATTATGCAAAATATTTAAGTGTTTATTTGTTGCTCAAATGAATCGCAAGTGTATAAAAAAGAGCGTGGATGTCATTGTTGAAAAAGAAAAAACCATCTTTACAGATGGTTTTTTCAGCATTAATAATTAGAATTTGTAGCCCATTTTTAGGCCGTATGCAATTGCATGGTTATCTTTGAATTCTGCTACATAACCTGCTGTATCAAACTGAGCGCCAGTTTGGGCTTTAGCATCACCTAACCAGAAGTATTTCACGCCGCCAGCAATGAAAGTTTGTGGTGTTGGGCTAAATTGAGCACCTAAACCTACGTTCCAATAACCTTCTGTTGGACCTAGCGTGGTTACAGGATTACCTGCACCAGAGTCCCAACCTACAGAAACGTTACCTGCCCATTGATCATTTAACTTACGTCCAACACCTACTGTTGCAGAAATTTGGTCGTCAGTATATGCAACAAGATCAAATTCAGGCTTACCACTTTGACTTTGTACAAGTGCATTTTTACTTGCTAAACCAAACTTATAAGGTTGAATAGA
This sequence comes from Acinetobacter sp. SwsAc5, assembly GCF_013391485.1. Taxonomy (NCBI): domain Bacteria; kingdom Pseudomonadati; phylum Pseudomonadota; class Gammaproteobacteria; order Moraxellales; family Moraxellaceae; genus Acinetobacter; species Acinetobacter sp. SwsAc5. Next base: position 25,949 of record NZ_JACAXD010000010.1, on the reverse strand, counting down.
GAAATTTGACCAATCAACCCAACGAACATTAGCAAAAGCAACTGTATTTGCCATGATGCCTGTTTGGAAATCTAGGTTTACAGATTGTGGGGTCGTGATATCTGTATTTAGAGAAGGTGCTGCATTTAAACCAGCAAATAGACCAGCTGAATTAAAACTTTCTTTAACATTTACAGAGTGTTCAATTTCAGAGCGATATGTAACAGATGCTTTTAATGCAATATCAGGAATTTGGAAAGCCGCACCAGCTAACCAGCCAATATCACCAGTTTCTTTAATACTTGCATTATAGCCACCAAAAGTAGCATTTCCACCATATGCTAAACCACGAAGTTGAACATCACCTTCAACTGTTTGATAGACAGGGCCAGCATAAAAATTAAAATTTTCAGTTGGTTGATAACCAAATATCATTGAAATACTTTGCGTTTTGACTTCAACTTCTGTTGACTCAGTACCATTATGAAAAAGGCCTACACCACCAGCAGCAACTGATACTGTATCAGATAGTGAGTAAGTAGCATCTGCACCAAATGGTTGGTCGTAAAGTAAACCAAAAGAAAAATGATCTGTTACTTGTAGTTTTAGTGCAGCACTTGGAAAATAATAATCATCGCCCATGTCACTTAGATTAGTATTTTGTAAGCCAATCGCACTTGGAGGTGCTGCGCTTGGTGAATATCCATTACGTACTTTACCTGAGACATTTGGATCTAGTACAGAAATACCTGCTTCAAAGTAGTTACCAGGTTGCAAAAATGCAGAGATTGACTGACCTGAACGATCTAGAGCAGCAGCAAATGCCCCCGTCATTGGTACAGTTGCTAAAATCATTGCTGTGCTAAGTGCTTTTAGTTTCATTATACATTTCCCTTGGGCTATAAAGTCTTTTATGACAGTTTTTGTTGATGCTTTAAGCTTTCATTTAGGATGATTTCGATTTGTGCAAACCGAGACCATTTGTTACTCCATGTGACAAAAATATCACAATTAAAATAAGAGTAAATGCTCTAGAAAAAACTAATCAGTATAAAAAACACGCTGAATAGAGTATTTGTTCTAATTGGTTTGGGATTTTGGCTTGTTAGTGATTGAAATTAAATAATAAAATTTAAAAATCAATCTCTTGTTTAAATGTTTTTAATTGGTTAAAAAAAATACTTTTTATCGAATTTCATTTTGTTGTAAGGCATATCTTGCAACAAAATGGGGTGCATTAACGTGTGGTTTTTCCAAGCTTTGCCAAAAGAATGACAGGAATCAGCCCAACCAATACAATTAATAAAGCTGCTACGGCACCATCTTCATAAGTGCCCCTAGAGGCTTCTGCATATAGCTGAGTAGCGAGTGTTTCCATATTTAAGGGACGGAGCAACAAAGTGGCAGGTAGCTCTTTCATGCAATCTACAAAAATTAATAAAGCTGCAGAAATAATAGCAGGGCGTAATAATGGCAGGTGTACACGCCACAACAGTGCAAAGTTGTTTTGCCCTAAATTGCGTGCAGCATCATCAAAAACACCATGAATACGGTTATAGCCTGACTCAATGCCGCCCACCGAAATAGCTAAAAAACGCACAGCATAAGCATAAATAAGGGTAAAACTAGTACCGAGAAATAATAAACCTGTGTGTATCCCTAACTTAAATTCTAAAAAATCTGCAATGGCACGATCAATTTTGCCCAAAGCTAGCATGAGACCAATGGCTAAAACAGTTCCTGGAATGGCATAACCTAAACTGGCAATACGGCTAAACCAGTTGTGTTTGCTAAAACGTGCCGCACTGACAATAAAGAAACCAATCAAAATAGTTACCACAGTTGCAAGACTGGCAAGGATTAGTGTGTTGATTGAGGCTTGTAATAGGAAATCTGAAAAGCCTGCATATTGAATGCGTTTATAGGATTCGACCAATAAATGACTGGTTGGAATTAAAAAGCCAATACAAACAGGAATTAAGCCCACGCCTAGTAACACAAGCGCTTTAAGCCCTTTGACCGATTGTGCAGGCATTAAACGGCTGCGTTGAGCCGAGTTCATATAGCGCTGTTTACGTCGTCCTAAACGCTCTACTAACACCAATAAGGTAATAATCATCAACATGAAAATGGCAATTTGTGCAGCACTGGCTAAATCGGACTGATTGGTCCAGGTTGAATAAATCGACAAAGTTAAGGTTTTAATGCCTAAAAATTCTGTTGCACCAATATCATTAATGGTTTCCATTAAAACCAGACTAGTACCCACAGCAATTGCAGGACGTGCCAGTGGAATTGCAACACGTAAAAACACTTGATCGGGTTTTAATCCTAATGTACGTGCAACCTCAATTAAACTGGCCGATTGCATCAGAAACATTGCACGGGTGCTTAAATACACATACGGATACAGTACAAAGCTAAGCAAGAAGATGCCGCCCCAAACTGTACGAATATTAGGAAACCAAAACTGTTGTAATTCTAAATTAAACCCATCCCGCAGGATACTTTGCACAGGGCCAATGGGGTGCAAAATGTCGATATAACTATACGCAATAATATAAGTTGGTACGGCTAAAGGCAGCAGTAAGGCCCAATCTAAAAATGCACGACCTCGGAATTGATATGCTGTTACAATCCATGCGCTGCCTGTACCAATCAGGATGGTGAGAATACCCACACCCAACAATAAAATCCCTGTTTCTGCCAACGTGTGTGGAATTACATAACGCAGCAGATGCCCCCAAATTTCGCTATCACCTTGTAATGCTGTCCAAATTAAAGCGAGCACAGGTAAACAGGCGAGTAGCGTCAATAACCCACTGAGCGAAAATAAAAAATTAAATTTATTTTTAAGCATTGCGATAGAGGTACTAAATAAGGGGGAGGGAGCAGCAGAGCATCTTACAGTGCAAAGCGCTGCACTGTAAGACAAAAGCAGGAAATTTTAGCGGTTAAACTGGACTTTATCGACCAATAAGTTGGCGGCTTTACGGTGACGTGCAATATCGCTTAAGCGAATCGAGTCGATATTGAGTTTACCGAAGCTGGCAATAATAGGGTCAATTTTTACCCCAGGTTTGACTGGGTATTCAAAGCCGTTTTGTGCGTAGATGGCTTGTGCATGATCTGAAGCTAGAAACTCAAGCAGTTGCACGGCTTCTTTGCGGTTTGGTGCATGTTTTGAAACCACTGCACCCGATACGTTGACATGCGTTCCACCATTTTTAAAACGCGGAAGTACCACGTTAATGGCATTGCCCCAACGTTGTTGTTCGGCATCGCCTGTACGCATCGTGCCGACATAGTAGGTATTGGCTACGCCAATATCACAAATTTTTCCTAAAATATCACGTGCCACATCACGGTCACCACCGCTGGCTGGACGGGCTAAATTGGCTTTTACGCCACGCAACCAAGTTTCGGCTTGTTTTTCGCCATGATGGGCAATATACGCTGCAATTAAAGCAGTGTTATATGGATGGTTGCCTGAACGAATACAGATTTTATTTTTCCATTTTGGATTGGCTAAATCTTCATAAGTAATCGCATTAAGCGGTGTACGGTCTTTAGAGGCGTAGACTGCACGTGCACGCATCGACAAGGCATACCAATGACCATTGGCAGCACGTAAATTGGCAGGAATTGCACTATTTAAGGTTTTAGAACTCACGCGCTGAGTTAGACCACTTTCAACCAAATCAACCAAATTCCCAAAATCTACAGTCAACATAACGTCGGCAGGCGAGCGACGGCCTTCTGCTTTCACACGTTCTAATAAACCATCTTTAATAAAAACCGTATTCACTTTTACCCCAGTTTTTTGGGTAAATTCAGTCAATAAAGTTTGAATGAGCACAGGTTCACGTGTGGTGTATAAATTGACTTCCGCTGCTTGTGCGACACTTGCACCAAATGCAAGTAGACCTGTAACAAGCAATGATAGTTTCGACAATGGTTTCATACAGTATTCCTAATTAAAAAATTTAAATTGAAATCTAAACCTGAATCGCGGTCTGAGAAGAAGGCGGTGTGGTGGCTGATTGCTCATCAGAAGCCAAGTAATAACAGCTGTTTAAATCGACAGAAACATAGACCTGATCAGTAGGTTGAATATCTTGAAGGTGGTTCACTTGTGCTAAAAGCGTGAGATCATGATCGCGTAGTTTTAGATGCAGTTGTTGTGCATGACCCATAAAACTGGATGACACAACGCTTGCGGGCAACGCATTTTCACTTGGTGTTTGGCTGACACGCAAGTGATGCGGACGGAAGCAGCAGACCAGTGAATCTTGAGCGGTGGTATGTTCTGGCAAATCAATCTTGCCAAATACGGTATGAATTTCTTGGTGATCGATTTGCGCTGGGATTTCATTCAATGTGGAAAAATAGCGTGCAGCAAATAACGTTTTAGGCTGTAAATAAAGTTGTTTCGGTGAACCAATTTGAATAATTTGCCCTTGATGCATCAAAATAATTTGATCGGCAATTTGCAATGCTTCTTCTGGGTCATGTGTCACGATAACCGTAGTCGTTGCAGTTTGTTTGAGGAGTTGAATGGTATTTTGACGAATTTGATCACGCAGACGATGATCCAAATTTGAAAAAGGTTCATCCATCAACAAAACTTGCGGTTCTGGTGCTAAGGCACGTGCTAAGGCAACGCGTTGTTGTTCGCCGCCTGAAAGTGTATATGGGTAGCTATCTTGATGATGCAACATGGAAACATGCGCTAAAGCTTGTTTGGCAATGGTTTCCCGCTGCGCTTTGGGAAATTTCTTTAAGCCAAACATAACATTGTCTAACACACTTAAATGTGGGAAAAGTGCATAATCCTGAAACACTAAACCAATATTGCGTGCTTCCGCAGGAATCTGTGCTTGCTCACTCCACAAGGTATTTTGTTCCAGTTGGATTGTGCCGCTGCTTGGTGTTTCCAAGCCTGCAATCAGACGTAGCATTGTGGTTTTGCCGCAGCCTGAATGACCTAATAAACACACAATTTGTCCACTCATCGCTGACCATGTTGCTTGTTGCACTGCAAAACGCGAACCAAACTTTTTACTGAGCTGTTGGATCGTCAAGACATTGGCAGGTTGAGCAGCGTACGCATTCATAGTTTATTCACACGACAAATTTTGTGCTCAAATGATAACTAAGAACTCTTCTCATGTAGAGTCTTTTTATCATTTAGAATGTAAATGATTAGAATGTAAATGATGTAGCTTTTGCTACAAAAAAGTTGAAATATCAACTGAAAAGAATGGGTTGGAATTTAAATTATTTTAAGTGCAGCACTTTATTTATGGGCTATTAAAAGGGGGGCTTAAAAGCAAAAAGTTACTGCCGAAGCAATAACTTTTTAATTTTTAGAAATCTGTACTATGCGTACTATGCAAATTAAGGTTTTTTCGCATTAAGCACTCTAAATAAAATGTACATCAAGACCACCCATAGAGGAATCATAATGACTGATTCTTTAAAGCCTTGTGTCCACATAATATAAAGTACCACTGCAATAAACGCTAAAACCAAATAGTTGCTGAATGGTGACCAGAGTGCAGGGAATTTGGTTGGAATCGCTAATTTTTTCAGTGTGCTGGTAAATTTGAGGTGAGTCAAACTGATCATCGCCCAGTTTAAAACCAATGCACCCACAACAATATACATGAGGTGGCTTAAAGCTTCTTCAGGTACAAAGTAGTTCAACAATACACAGCCGAAAATTAATACCGCAGAGAATAATACTGCTGGAATTGGCACACCTTGTTTATTCACTTTTAGGAAAATTTTTGGTGCGTTACCTTGTTTGGCCAAACCAAACAGCATACGGCTGTTGGCATACATCCCACTGTTATACACAGAAAGTGCCGCAGTCAAAATCACGAAATTCAGTAAGTGCGCTGCCCATTCAATGCCCATTTGACTAAAAATCATTACGAATGGACTTTTATCTAAACCACCTAAATCTAACTGATTCCAAGGCACTAAAGACAATAGAATGGTGAGTGAACCGATATAGAAAATTAGAATACGGAACACCACTTGGTTAATGGCTTTAGGAATGGTTTTTTCAGGATCTTGCGCTTCTGCGGCAGCCATACCAATCAACTCAATGCCGCCAAAGGCAAACATGAGGAATGCAAGCATGAAGAACAGACCTTCAAAGCCATTCGGGAAGAACCCCCCATGCGCCCAAAGGTTGCTGAATGATGCGGTTGAATTGGCATCTGCAGAAAGTAAGAGATATAAACCAAACACAATCATCGAAACCACAGCAGCGACTTTAATGATTGCTAGCCAGAATTCTGACTCACCATAGAACTTTACATTGCCCAAGTTAATAATGGTAATCACAATGAAAAAGAACAATGCCGAAGTCCAAGCAGGAATATGCGGCCACCAGTAGTTAATATATTTGGCAACTGCGGTGAGTTCTGCCATTGCCACCAAAATATACAAAATCCAGTAGTTCCAACCTGCTAAAAAGCCAGGGAATTTACCTGCATATTTATAGGCAAAGTGACTGAATGATCCTGCAACGGGCTCATGAACAATCATTTCCCCCAATTGGCGCATAATTAAAAATGCAATAAGACCACCAATGGCGTAACCCAAAATAATAGAAGGGCCAGCAGATTGGATGACCTGCGCGGAACCTAAGAATAAGCCTGTACCAATTGCGCCACCCATGGCAATCAATTGAATATGGCGGTTCTTTAAGCCACGCTGAAGTTGTGAAGACTCGTTGTTCAAAGTATTCAGCCCGACAAGGAAAAAGTGACAAGATTGTAATAGATCAAATTTCATTAGCCTAGTAGCTAGACAATAATGAAATAAATTTATGATAAATATTAAAATATTTTATGGTTTTTATTTGTATAAAAGATAAGTGAATCAATATATTAATTTTATTTTTGCCTTATAAATCAAGATGACTGGTTAGGGTAAAATTTACCAAATGTTGTTTTTTTATACTTAAGTCAAGACCGCGATACCTTTTGAATAAAAACCGTTATGATGCAAAAGGGTCTTTTTATATGGCCATAACAATCAAAAAACAAGGGAATAAAATTCATGCGTTTTGCACCACAAGTTAAAATTCCAGCGACTTATATGCGCGGCGGTACCAGTAAAGGCGTATTTTTTAAACTTGATGATTTACCTGCAGCGGCACAGCAGCCAGGCAAAATTAGAGATCAAATTTTATTACGTGTGATTGGCAGTCCAGACCCTTATGCCAAACAAATTGATGGAATGGGCGGTGCAAGCTCAAGTACCAGTAAAACCGTAATTTTAGCCAAAAGCACTCAACCCGATCACGATGTCGATTATTTGTTTGGGCAAGTTTCGATTGATCAGCCATTTGTCGATTGGAGTGGCAACTGCGGTAACTTAACAGCTGCAGTCGGTGCATTTGCGATCAGCAATGGCTTGGTTGATGCCAGTAAAATTCCACAAAACGGCATTTGTACCGTACGTATTTGGCAGAAAAATATTGAAAAAACCATTATTGCGCATGTTCCAATGACGCATGGTCAGGTGCAGGAAACGGGTGATTTTGAGTTGGATGGCGTGACTTTTCCTGCCGCAGAAGTACAAATTGAATTCTTAGACCCTGCCGATGATGGCGAAGAAGGTGGGGCGATGTTCCCAACTGGAAATGTGGTGGACACTTTGCATGTGCCAGATATTGGAACATTCCAAGCGACCTTTATTAATGCGGGTATTCCAACAATTTTCCTAAATGCAGAAGAAATTGGTTATACAGGCACAGAACTGCAAGATGCAATCAATGGTGATGCGCAAGCTTTGGCTCGTTTTGAAACTATTCGCGCTTATGGGGCTAAACAAATGGGGTTGATTCAGGAAATTGCTGAAGCTGAAAAACGCCAGCATACGCCAAAAATTGCCTTTGTTTCTGCGCCAAAAAGTTATGTATCTTCAAGTGGTAAACAAATTCAGGCTGAAGATACCGATTTATTGGTACGTGCATTGTCGATGGGTAAATTACACCATGCCATGATGGGTACAGCAGCAGTCGCGATTGGTACAGCTGCAGCCATTCCGGGAACATTGGTCAACTTGGCTGCGGGCGGGGGAGAGCGTGAAGCAGTGCGCTTTGGACATCCATCAGGTACGCTTCGTGTGGGTGCGCAAGCCTTACACGAAAATGGACAATGGCAAGTGAAAAAAGCCCTGATGAGCCGTAGTGCACGTGTATTAATGGAAGGTTGGGTGCGTGTACCTGCGGAAACATTAGAATAAGTTTTGTTTGCAGTGCAAGGCGCAGTGAAGGATAGGATAGACGAAGTGTCATAGACTCTAGTTAACTAAATACAGCCTCTATTTCGATAGGGGCTTTCTTATGGCTGAAATGTTATATCAGTTCAGTTAAGGCTTAAAAAACTTTGAATTACAGGTACAATGCTGCAACACAGGCAGCTTACTGCTTATTAGACATGAACCAACCACTCGAGGCGAATGTGTCATCACTTCACGATTTACAGGCGCATGCATTAACCGCAGCCCAACAACGTATTCAGCAAGACTTGCTTACCGCTTTAGAGGCTTTTGCATTGCCAGAACCGTTAAAGTCTGCCGTGCATCATGCCGTCATGTTGGGTGGAAAACGTGTTCGCCCTGCCTTGTGTTATGCCACCGCAGCATTAAGACCGAATCAAAACTCTGCTGCGGTACGCCGTGCTGCAGTTGCGATTGAGCTGATTCATTGCTATTCATTGGCACATGATGACTTGCCGTGTATGGACAATGACTTGTTGCGTCGTGGGCAACCGACGTGCCATGCAGCGTATGGTGAAGATACAGCATTGTTGGCAGGCGACATCTTACAGTCGATGGCATTTGAAATTTTAGGCAGTCGTTTGTTTGATCAGGCTGTTGCAGTAGATCAAGGCATTGTGCTCAAACAGATGCAAATTTTAGCCACTGCTTCTTCAAAAATGGTCTGTGGACAGGTTTTAGACTTGCAGTCTGAAGGTAAACAGGTTGACCAGGCGACTTTGGAGAATATCCACCGCAATAAAACAGGGGCTTTAATTTCTGCAGCGGTGATGATGGCAGCTGTGACCGTGTTTGATGGGCGAGATAAAGCGATTCCGCAATTGCGTGAATATGCACAGGCGATTGGTTTAGCCTTTCAGGTACAAGACGATATTTTAGATATTATTTCGGATACTGAAGTACTAGGTAAAACTGCAGGGAAAGATGAACAAGTTGAAAAATCGACCTATCCTGCACTCATGGGCTTGGAAAAAGCACAAGCTTATGCACAAGAATTGCACGATCAAGCCTTTGCTGCGTTGGCATATTTTAAAACTGATACCGTCTTAGAGTTACAGCAAATTTCCGAGTTTTTATTGTCACGTAAAAGCTAAATTATTCTAGATGGAGGGCTTGTGGCTCTCAATACTCAAAAGCGAGCAGATGCTCGCTTTTTTGTGCTTTATGAAAGTGTTGGCTGTTTTAAGCAACACACTTTAATGCAGATTCTATACGGCTTTATTCTTGTAGCGTTGCATCAGGTGGTAAAATTGCTTTGCCTTGTTTTAAGCTGTCTAAAGCCTCGCGGTTAAAATCTACCAACAAAGAATTATTTTGTGGATCAATCGCATAACGGCTAATTAATTTTTGATCGCCTTGTAAGGTTTCAAGGCGGTATTCATCTGCAATATTCATAATGCCGTCTAAATTAATGGTGGCAGATGCTTTGTCTTGGCGAAATAACTCGTAAATATCACGCAGGTCAAAAATTGCATTTTGTGCGTCAGGATGTTTTTCAAAATAATTTTGCAAATGACGAATAAATAATTGCGCAAACATAAAGTAATTTGGTTTGTGGGTATAGTCTAAGCTCATGTGTTTACTCCTTATTATTCAAATTTTTAATGCTTACTAGGAATAGCACACTCTGGGTGAAAAATTAAAGAAACTCAGGGTCTAAGTTGCAAAAACTACACAAAATTTTGTGCGGCTTAAACTAAGCTGAAACCTGAAGTTGCGATGATCTCTCTATAAATTTAAAAACTTTGCAACGAACCGCTCAATTGGTGTTTTGGAAAAAATAATCACAACTGACTTATCTATTTGTTAAAGCGATTAAGAGCCCTACGGAGTAGTGGAATTCTAAAATATCAAGTATTTGAATAAAAAATCATCCGAAAGACTAAGACTTATGAACTAGCAAGTGAAATCATAAATCAGGTACAATTGGCGTGATTAATTTTGTGTTTGGTGTATTTGAAGGCCAATACATACATTCTTTGTTAATAAATAGGCCTGCCAGGAGTTATCCCCGCATGAGTGCCATTACTCCATACGAATGGGCAATTATTGCCTTCGTGATCGGCGTTACATTTTTATGCGTCTTTATGCTGACCGTTCCTTTACTCCTTGGGGGTAAATCATGGGGGCGTGCGAAGCAAGAGCAGTTTGAGTCGGGTGTTGTAGGTGCTGGTGGAGCACGTATCCGCTTATCTGCAAAGTTCTATTTGGTTGCAATTTTCTTCGTTGTTTTCGACTTAGAAGCACTTTATCTATACGCATGGGCAGCTTCTGTTCGTGAAGTAGGTTGGGTGGGCTTTGCAACGGCTGCTGTATTTATTTTAGTTTTACTCGTTGGCTTAATTTATGAATTATCAACTGGTGCGCTGAACTGGGCTCCATCTGATAAGCGTAAAGCAGCAGGGATTAAACCTAAAATTGGTTCGCCAAATATGGATCTTGCAGAAATCACACGCTTTAACTCAATTGAAGAATTGGTAACGGACCCTACCGGTCAAATTCCAGCTCAATCCTCTGGTCGTGTAAAAAAATCTGCGACTACCTCATCTGACAAGGAGTAACTCGGGATGAAATATACCTTAACCCGTGCGAATCCCGATGCTGATCAATATCCACTTCAAGAGCGTCAGATCGTAACCGATCCGCTTGAAGAAGAAGTGAATAAAAATGTGTTCATGACTCGTTTAGAGGACTTGGCACATACAGCAGTAAACTGGGGACGTAAGAACTCAGTTTGGCCGTTTAACTTTGGTACATCGTGCTGCTACGTAGAGTATGCAACTACCTTAACAGGTGTGCATGACTTGTCACGTTTTGGTGCAGAAGTTATTCGTGCTTCACCGCGTCAGGCAGACTTGATGATTGTTGCAGGTACGTGTTTTGTGAAAATGGCACCTGTAATTCAACGTTTGTACGAGCAAATGCTTGAGCCTAAGTGGGTAATCTCAATGGGCGCATGTGCAAACTCAGGTGGTATGTACGACATTTATTCAGTTGTGCAAGGTGTGGATAAAATCATTCCTGTGGATGTGTACATTCCGGGTTGCCCACCACGTCCTGAAGCATTAATCCAAGCATTGATGTTATTACAAGACCAAATTCAATTAGAGCGTCGTCCGTTGTCTGCGGTGATTGGTGATGATCTTAAGCCAGTATATAAGCCGAAGATGATGCCAGAACGTGACCGTAAGAATGCGCAGCGTATTGCGGTGAAAAACTTACGCTCTATGGATGAAATTAAATAATTTAAACGTACAAATATTGATGCACCCGACGGGTGTAGTTGTCGTTTAGGTTGACTGAATTTGTATTAAATAGGAAGCCAAGCCAATGGCTGAAACTGACATTGCTATGCCAGAATCAACAGCAGTTGATTCACGCCCAGCATTTGCAATTGTAGAAGAGCTCAAAACCAAATTTGGTGAGAACTTCTATGTGCAAACGACTTTTGAAGATTTTCCAACAGTCTGGGTTGAGCGCGCACGTGTACAAGAAGTTTTAATGTTCTTGCGTACAGTGTCACGTCCATACGTGATGTTGTTCGACTTGTCTGCGGTAGATGAGCGTTTGCGTACTCACCGCGATGGTCTACCTGCGTCTGACTTTACTGTGTTCTATCACTTGTTATCGCTAGAGCGTAACACGGACATTCGTATTAAAGTTGCGTTGAATGAGAGTGATCTCAATATTCCAACAGCAACCAACATTTGGCCAAATGCCAACTGGTACGAGCGTGAAGCTTACGATATGTTTGGTATCAACTTCGAAGGGCATCCAATGCTTCGTCGTATCTTGTTGCCAACATATTGGGAAGGTCATCCGTTACGCAAAGAGTATTCTGCACGTGCAACGGAATATACACCGTATATGCAGAACCAAGCCAAACAAGACTTCGAGCAAGAACACCTTCGCTTTGTGCCTGAAGATTGGGGCTTAAAGCGCGGTAATAAAGACGAAGACTTCATGTTCCTGAACTTGGGTCCTAACCACCCATCTGCGCACGGTGCGTTCCGTGTAATTTTGCAGTTGGATGGTGAAGAAGTGAAAGACTGTGTGCCAGATATCGGCTATCACCACCGTGGTGTGGAAAAGATGGCTGAGCGTCAAACTTGGCATTCATTCATTCCTTATACAGACCGTGTGGACTACTTGGGTGGTTGTGCGCAAAACATGCCGTATGTCATGGGTGTGGAACAACTGGCAGGCATTACTGTGCCAGACCGCGCACAATGTATCCGTGTCATGATGTCGGAATTGTTCCGTATCAATAACCACTTATTGTTCATTGGTACTGCAATTCAGGATGCGGGCGGTATGACCCCTGTATTCTATATGTTCGCAGACCGTCAAAAAATCTACGATGCGATTGAAGCTATTACCGGTTACCGTATGCACCCAGCATGGTTCCGTATCGGTGGTACCGCACACGACTTACCAAACAATTGGCAACACCTGATTCGTGAAATCTTAGAGTGGATGCCAAAACGTATGAACGAATACTACACTGCGGCATTACGCAACTCGGTATTCATGGGTCGTACGCAAGGCGTAGCGCAGTATGATGCGAAATCTGCCTTGGCTTGGGGTGTGACAGGTACTGGTTTACGTGCAACAGGTATCGACTTTGACGTGCGTAAATACCGTCCATACAGTGGTTATGAAAACTATGACTTCGAAGTACCTGTAGAGTACGAAGGCGATGCTTACGCTCGTGTACTGGTTCACTTCCGTGAAATCGAAGAGTCATTGAAAATCATCAAACAATGTCTAGATAACATGCCATCTGGTCCATATAAAGCAGACCATCCATTGGCTGTTCCACCACCAAAAGACAAGACATTACAAGATATTGAAACCCTGATTACGCACTTCTTAAGCGTGTCTTGGGGTCCTGTAATGCCTGCTGGTGAAGCATCTGTAATGGCAGAAGTGGTGAAAGGTGCATCGAATTACTACTTGACTTCAGATAAGACAACGATGAGTTACCGTACCCGTATTCGTACACCAACTTTCACGCATTTACAGCAAATGCCTTCTGTGATTAACGGCAGTCTGGTATCTGACTTAATCATTTATTTAGCGACCATTGACGTCGTAATGGCAGACGTGGATCGCTAAGGGGTAAACGCATTATGATGATTTTGACTGATAAAAAGCCACGTGTGAATGTTGAAGGGATTTTGACTGCGGAAGAAATCCATGAAATTGAACATCACATTGGTCATTATCCGTACCCACGTGCAGCATCTTTAGATGCCTTGAAGTGTGTACAGCGCCGTAATGGCTGGGTAGATGATGCGCAGCTCAATGCGATTGCACAGCTTCTAACCATCAGCGTTGCTGATTTAGAAGGTGTCGCAACATTCTATAACCGTATTTATCGCCAGCCTGTAGGTCGTCACGTGATTTTATTGTGTGACTCGATTGCATGCTTTTTGATGGGTGCAGAAACACTGGCAGAAGCATTCCAGCGTGAATTAGGCATTCAGTTTGGTCAAACGACTGCAGATGGTCGTTTCACGTTATTGCCAATTTGCTGTTTAGGAAATTGCGATAAGGGTCCAACCTTGATGATTGATGAAGATACTCACGGTTTAGTTGAGGTGACATCGGTGCAACAGTTATTGGAGAAGTATGTATGAATACCGAACCAAGACCAATTTATGGTGACGGTAACCCAGAAACGCATCCATTAACTTGGCGTTTAAGCAAGCAAGAGCACGTGCGTAATGCAGATGATTACGAAGCACTAGAAGGTTATGCAGGCTTTAAGAAAGCGATTTCTATGCCGCCTAAAGATGTGCTTGAAGTCATTAAAGCTGCGACAGTAAAAGGTCGTGGTGGTGCAGGCTTCCCAGCAGGGATCAAATGGTCACTGATGGCGCCAAACGACAATTCAGGTCCACGTTACCTGATTTGTAATGCCGATGAGATGGAACCGGGTACTTTCAAAGACCGTTTGTTGATGGAAAAACTTCCACACCAACTGATTGAAGGTATGCTGATTGCTGCGTACACGCTTGAAGCAACCCACGGCTATATCTTTATTCGTGGCGAATACATCGAAGCTGCACAGTACTTAAATGAAGCGATTGAGCAAATTCGTGCCAAAGGTTATTTGGGCGAAAACATTTTAGGTACTAACTGGGGCTTTGAACTATACGTGCACACGGGCGCAGGTCGTTATATCTGTGGTGAAGAAACCGCATTGATTAACTCGCTTGAAGGTCGTCGTGCTAACCCACGTACTAAACCACCATTCCCGCAAGTTGCAGGGGCATGGGGTCGTCCAACGATTGTCAACAACGTAGAAACCTATAACAACTTACCTGCAATCATGTTGCGTGGTGCAGAGTGGTATATCGGTTTATCTGCAGGTAAATCGAAAGACCCTGGCACAAAAATTTACGGTGCTTCTGGTAAGGTGAAATTCCCAGGTCTATGGGAGCTTCCATTTGGTACGACTGCACGTGAAGTAATTGAAGACTATGCGGGTGGCATGCGTGATGGCTTGAAGCTAAAAGCATGGTTACCGGGTGGTGCATCTACCGACTTCTTGGCAGCAGAACACATTGACTTGCCTATGGATGCAGAAAGCATCATGAAGGCAGGTTCACGTTTAGGCACGTGTTTGCTTATGGTGGTCGATGAAACCCAATGTATGGTTTCTGCAACCCGTAACTTAGAAGAATTCTTTGCGCGCGAATCATGTGGTTTCTGTACCCCATGTCGTGATGGTTTACCGTGGGCTGTAAAAGCACTCAAAGCAATTGAAAATGGCGAAGGGAAAGAAGAAGACATTCAACATCTTCAAGAACTCACCAAAAAATTGTGGATTGGTAAGACCTTCTGTGCTCACGCACCAGGTGCGATGGAGCCATTAATGGGCGCACTCAAATATTTCCGTGGCGAGTTTGAAGCAAAAGTGGCAAATAGCCGTCCTGCTGCTCAAGCTAGCAACGTAGAACAAGCTTAAGGAATTCGACTATGGCTACAATTCATGTCGATGGAAAATCGTACGAAGTCAATGGCTCGGAAAACTTGCTGCAAGCATGTTTGAGCCTTGGGATCGACATTCCGTACTTTTGTTGGCATCCATCCTTAGGTTCTGTCGGTTCTTGCCGTCAATGTGCCGTGACCCAATATGCGAACCCTGAAGATACTCGTGGTCGCTTGGTGATGTCATGTATGACACCTGCTGCTGACAATACCTATATCTCGATTGAAGACAAGGAAGCAACTGAGTTCCGTGCTTCAATTGTAGAGTTCTTGATGACCAACCACCCACACGACTGTCCAGTCTGTGAAGAAGGTGGTCACTGTCATTTACAAGATATGACTGTAATGACACAGCACGATCGTCGTCGTTACCGCTTTACTAAACGTACTCACTATAACCAAGAGCTTGGTTCGTTCATCGCGCATGAAATGAACCGTTGTATCGCGTGTTATCGTTGCGTGCGTTACTACAAAGACTATGCAGGCGGTACAGACTTTGGTGTCTATGCCAACGCATCACGTGTTTACTTTGGTCGTCCTGAATCGGGTACTTTGGAATCTGAATTCTCAGGTAACTTGACTGAAGTCTGTCCAACAGGTGTATTCACCGACAAAACTCACTCTGCGCGTTATAACCGTAAGTGGGACATGCAGTATGCGCCTAGCGTATGCCAAGGCTGTTCTTCAGGTTGTAACATCTCTCCGGGTGAGCGTTATGGCGAATTGCGTCGTGTAGAAAACCGCTTTAACGGTGAAGTCAACCAATACTTCCTATGCGATAAAGGTCGATTCGGTACAGGTTATGTGAACCGTGAAGATCGTCCACGTCAGCCTCAGTTCCGTAACGGTGCGAGCGTAGAAACCGTTTCTGTAGATGCTGCACTTGATACGATTATTGCCAAAGTTCAAGGCAAAAAAGTTTTGGGTATTGGTTCACCGCGTGCATCGCTTGAATCAAACTTTGCTTTGCGTGAGTTGGTTGGCCAAGACAACTACTCAACAGGTTTATCGCAAAAAGAGCAAAACTTGGTTGAACTTGCAGCTTCAATCATGCAAACCGAAGGGATTTACAACCCGGGTATGCGTGAAATTGAAGACTACGATGCTGTGTTAATTTTGGGTGAAGATTTAACCCAAACTGCACCACGTATGGCGTTGTCTGTTCGTCAAGCGGCGAAAAACAAAGCCAAAGAAATGGCGGCAGAGCGTCGTACGCCAGATTGGTTGGCTGAACCTGTGCAACGTATTGCGCAAGATGCAAAATCACCAATTTACATTTTGGCTGCAACGCAAACTCGTTTAGCTGATGTCGCAACAGGTGAAGTGGTTGCTTCTCCAAATGATATCGCACGTTTAGGTTTTGCCATTGCTGCTGCGGTTGCAGGTGACGTGATCACAGGTTTAGATGACGATGCGAAAGCATTTGCACAAACCATTGCTGACACGTTAAAAGCTGCGAAAAAACCATTGGTGATTTCAGGTACAAGCTTACTAGACGCTGCCAT
This sequence comes from Acinetobacter sp. SwsAc5, assembly GCF_013391485.1. Taxonomy (NCBI): domain Bacteria; kingdom Pseudomonadati; phylum Pseudomonadota; class Gammaproteobacteria; order Moraxellales; family Moraxellaceae; genus Acinetobacter; species Acinetobacter sp. SwsAc5. The sequence goes on along the minus strand of NZ_JACAXD010000010.1, from coordinate 9,162 downwards.
TATGGAAGCGGCTGCACAAGTGGCACAAAACTTGGGTGAAAACGCAGGTTTAAGCTTAACTGTGCCAGAAGTGAACTCAATGGGCTTGGCTATATTTGGTGGGCAAAGCTTAGAGCAAGCATTTGCACAAGATTATGATGCTGTGATTGTGGTTGAAAATGACTTATATCGTCGTTTACCTGCAGTACAAGTCGATGCAGCTTTAGCGAAAGCACAAGATGTCATCGTGCTAGATCATGCTGAAACCGCAACTGTGCAAAAAGCCAATATCGTACTTTCTGCAGCAAGCTTCGCGGAAGGTGATGGTACGGTGGTGAGTCAGGAAGGTCGTGCACAACGCTTCTTCCAAGTTTATGACCCAAGCTACTACAAACCTGAATTGGCGATTAAAGAATCTTGGCGCTGGTTACACGCACTTGAAACAGGCTTAAAAGGCAAAGCAATTGCTTGGACTGTTTTAGATGACGTGATTGAATCTGTAGTGAAGAATGTTCCAGCACTTGAAGCAATTCAAGATGTTGCACCAGATGCAGGTTTCCGTGTACATGGCTTAAAAGTTGCGCGTGAACCACGTCGTTACTCAGGTCGTACCGCTATGCGTGCACCGTTATCCATTCACGAACCAAAACAACCTGTCGATGTAGATTCAGCATTAACATTCTCTATGGAAGGTTATGTGGGTAATCAAACGCCAGCGGCACTTGTACCATTTGCTTGGTCTGCAGGTTGGAACTCGCCACAAGCTTGGAACAAATTCCAAGACAACGTGGGTGGTCACTTAAAAGGTGGTGACGCAGGTATTCGTTTATTCGACCGTTTGGCGAAACGTCCTGCACGTAGCTATGTTGCACCTGCACCAGTACTTGCAAATCCAGACAGCTTCCGTTTAATTCCAATGCATCACATTTTTGCATCGGGGGAATTTACGGTGAAAACTCCTGCAATGGAATCACGTATTCCTGAAGCAGTATTTGCTGTAGGTACGCAGGATGCGCAGCGTTTGAATCTACAAGATGGTCAAACAATTACTGTACAAGCAGGCGAAACATCTATCGTGTTGCCAGTACAAGTGATTGAATATTTACCTACAGGTTATATTGGCTACCCAATTGGTCTTGCACCAACGGTATCTCTTGCAGAGCCTGTTTCAGTCGCGGTAGGAGTGTAATTCATGCAACAAGAATTAATCCGTCAGACGCCGCTGTGGGCTGAGAACTGGCCAATTGCCTATTCAGTCATTCAAGCGATTGTCATCTTACTGGTTGTGGTATTGATTGCTGCACTCATGTCTTTTATTGAGCGTCGTTTACTGGGCTTATGGCAAGACCGTTATGGTCCGAACCGTGTAGGTCCAGGCGGTATGTTCCAGATTGTTGCCGACATGCTGAAAATCATGTTCAAAGAAGACTGGACACCAAAATTTGCCGACAAACTTACGTTCCGTATGGCACCAGCAGTTGCAATGGCAACTGCGGTACTGTCGTTCATGGTTATTCCTGTATCACCTTATTTAGGTGTGGCAGACATGAGCATTGGCCTGTTGTTCTTTATGGCAATGGCAGGTATCGCAGTGTATGCGGTGTTATTTGGTGGTTGGTCATCAAACAACAAATACGCATTGCTTGGTGGTTTACGTTCAGCCGCTCAAACCATTTCTTATGAAGTGTTCTTGGGTATTTCACTCATGGGTGTGGTTGCTATTGCAGGCTCATTCAACATGCGTGAAATTGTTGAAGCGCAACGTGATGTTTGGTTTGTGATTCCACAATTCTTAGGTTTCTTGATTTTCGTGGTTGCAGGCGTTGCGGTAACTCACCGTCACCCATTTGACCAACCAGAAGCAGAACAAGAATTGGCTGAAGGTTATCACGTCGAATATGGCGGTATGAAGTGGGGGATGTTCTTCGTTGCAGAATATGTCAACGTGGTACTGATCTCTGCGCTTATCGTGACTCTATTCTTCGGTGGATGGCTAGCGCCGTTTAACCTTGAAATTCCATTCATTCCAGCAGCTTTCTGGTTCATTATCAAAACAGCATTCTTTGTGATGATGTTTGTCTTGGCTCGTGGTTCTTTAATGCGTCCACGTTATGACCAAGTGATGAACTTTGGTTGGAAAATTTGCTTGCCATTGGCGCTTGTTAACCTTTTGGTAACTGGTGCTGTGATTCTTATGAATCATTCGGCCTAAGACAGCAGGGAGAACAATATGTTTAAGTTTCTAGCTGGGTTTGGGTCAATTGTACGTTCACTGTGGATGGTTTTCTCACACGTGACACGTAAACGTGACACCATTTTGTATCCGGAAGTGCCAGCCGAAGAAATTGTACCTCCACGCTTCCGTGGTCGTATTGTGTTAACACGCGATCCAGATGGCGAAGAGCGTTGTGTAGCATGTAACCTCTGTGCAGTTGCCTGTCCAGTTGGTTGTATTTCACTGCAAAAAGCAGAACAGGAAGATGGTCGTTGGTACCCAGAGTTTTTCCGTATCAACTTCTCACGCTGTATTTTCTGCGGTATGTGTGAAGAAGCATGTCCAACGACTGCAATTCAGTTAACACCTGACTTTGAGTTAGGTGAATATGTGCGTCAAGACTTGGTGTATGAGAAAGAACACTTACTCATTTCAGGTCCTGGTAAATATCCTGACTACAACTTCTACCGTGTAACGGGTATGGCTGTTACAGGTAAAGACAAAGGTCAAGCGCAACGTGAAAGCGCACCTATTGATGTACGGAGTCTATTACCATGATGTGGCCGTTTTACTTGATGGCACTCGTGGCCATTGTTTCTACGGTTCGTGTAGTGACTAACGCGAACCCAGTACATGCTTTATTAAGCTTGATCGTGTCATTACTTGCGGTTGCAGGCATGTTCATGATCGTGGGTGCACCATTTGCTGGTGCCTTAGAAATCATTGTTTATGCGGGTGCGATCATGGTCTTGTTCGTATTCGTGGTGATGATGCTCAACCTTGGTCAGCAAACTGTTGAGCAAGAGCGTAAATGGTTGACTTCATCAACTTGGGCATACCCAGCTTTGATGAGCTTCCTAATTGGTTTGGTTTTAGTGTGGTCATTAAGCTCAGACTACACTGCACCAAGCGCGCTTATGGGCACCGAAATGGTGGGTCCAAAAGCAGTGGGTCAAGCACTCTTTACTCAGTACTTATTGTTGGTTGAAGTTGCCGCAATGTTATTACTTGCAGCTTTGGTTGCAGGCTTCCACATCGGTAAACGTGAACCAAGTGCAGAAGAGGAAAAAGAATAATGGGCAACATCCCTTTAGAACATGGTTTGATTGTCGCGACCATTCTTTTTGCACTCGGTTTTTACGGTGTGATGGTGCGACGCAACCTACTATTTATTTTAATGGGCCTTGAAATCATGATGAACGCTGCGGCATTGGCGTTTGTCTTGGCTGGTAGTGCATGGGTACAACCAGATGGTCAGATCATGTTTATCTTGATCTTGACACTTGCTGCGGCAGAGGCGTGTATCGGTCTTGCGATCGTCCTTCAGTTCTATCATCGCTTCCATCATTTGGATGTGGATGCTGCTAGTGAGATGCGCGGATGAGTTATTTATATCTAACAGTATTGTTTCCGCTCATTGGTTTTATCCTTTTAGCGGCAGGGCGTAACAACTTACCTGAAAAAGTTGCTGCGATTATTGGCGTAGGTTCAGTGGGTCTGTCTGCATTATTTGCGCTAATTGCAGGCATGGACTTTGTGAACAACGGTTCGGTTGCAACGACTCAACATTTATGGACTTGGTTCAATGTGGGTGGTTTTGCACCTGCGTTTAGCTTGCACTTAGACGGTTTATCTTTGCTCATGCTGGGCATGATTACAGGCGTGGGTTTCTTAATTCACATCTTTGCATCATGGTATATGCGTGGTGAAGAAGACTTTGCACGTTTCTTCTCTTACTTCAACTTGTTCGTTGCGAGCATGTTGTTGTTGGTACTTGGCGATAACTTGGCGTTATTGTTCCTAGGTTGGGAAGGTGTAGGTTTGTGCTCTTACTTGCTGATTGGTTATTACTACCAAAACCCTGCAAACGGTTTTGCAGCAATCAAAGCATTTACCGTAACACGTGTGGGTGACGTTTTCCTACTGATCGCGTTGTTCTTGTTGTATCAACAATTTGGTACGTTGAACACACAATACATCGTAGAAAATGCAGCCAATGTAATGACTCAAAGCTCGTCGATCACCATTTGGACAGCGTTAATGTTGTTCTTGGGTGCTGCGGGTAAATCTGCACAAATTCCGTTGCAAACTTGGTTAGCCGATGCGATGGCAGGTCCTACACCTGTATCTGCATTAATCCACGCTGCAACCATGGTAACTGCGGGTGTTTACTTATGCTGCCGTATGTTCAGCGTATTTGAACTTGCACCTGAAGTGATGTTATTCATTTCAATTACAGGTGCTGTGACCTTGCTAGTTGCTGGTTTTGCAGCATTGGTTCAAACCGACATCAAACGTATTTTGGCTTACTCAACTATGAGTCAGCTGGGTTATATGTTTATGGCAGTTGGTGCAGAAGCATACCAAGCGGGTCTATTCCACATGTTAACTCACGCATTCTTCAAGGCATTATTATTCTTGTCTTCTGGTGCGGTGATTTTGGCTTACCATCACGAACAAAACATTTTCAAAATGGGTGGCTTGTTCTACAAGAACAAATTCCTATTTGCATGTTTCGCAATTGGTGGCGGTGCATTGGCAGCGATTCCATTCTTGACCATTGGTTTCTTCTCAAAAGACGCTATTTTGGCAGCAGTTTGGACGCAAAGTCATATCGCAGGTATTCCGCTATATAACACCTTATATTGGGTGGGTGTAGCAGGTGCATTCTTAACGTCAATTTATACATTCCGCTTAATTTGGGTTGTATTCTTTGGTAAAGAAAACACACCGTATCACGAGATCAAAGGCGCAACTTACTGGTTCCCATTGGCAGTGCTTGCAGTACTTTCAACTGGTTTAGCGATTGTATTAAAAGCACCAGTGATGAGCATTCTTGATGCTGCAAAAATCCCAGCATTTGTGATTCCTGAAGCATTAGAAGCAGGCGCACATGGTGCAGAGTATGTTGCAATTGGTGTGGCTTTGGCTGGTTTAGCAGTAGGTGTGGTGTTATTTGCCTTTGCTTACAATGCTGTAAAAGGTTTTGCGCAAACTTCATTGGGCGCAGGCCTTGCCAACATTTGCCGTAATGCACTTGGTTTCGATGCGTTGTATGACATCGTATTTGTAAAACCATTCTTGCTGATTGCCAAACTATTAGGTCGTGATCCAGTTGATGGTATGTGGTTGGTACTGCCTGCACTGGTGAAAGGTGGTCATAGCTTCACAAGTTCACGTCAAACAGGTTCATTGCGTGAGTACGCATCAAGTATGGCACTTGGTGTGGTGGTCTTACTAATGATCTTGATCGTGATTCAGGTCGTGGGGAAATAAGATGGATACTCCAAACAATTTAATTCTACCCGCGCTGATCCTTGTTCCGTTCATTGCAGGTTTTATTTGCTGGTTGGTCGATAAACTCGACGATAAATTACCGCGTTACATTGCTTTAGTGGGCATGCTTGTTACTTTGGGCTTAACTGTCGCATTGTGGCAAGGTGCTAGCTATAACTATGAATTAGGCGCTCAAGTTCCAACTTGGTCGGCTGAATTTATGCTGCCTTGGATTCAAACCCTAGGCATCAACATTCACTTAGCGGTGGATGGCTTATCTTTACTCATGGTGGGTTTAACTGCATTACTGGGTATTTTAGCGGTAGGCTGTTCATTTGGTGAGATTCAAAAGAACGTCGGTTTCTTCCACCTTAACCTTTTATGGTCTTTGGGTGGGGTAATTGGCGTATTCCTTGCGATTGACTTGTTCCTGTTCTTCTTCTTCTGGGAGATGATGCTTGTACCAATCTACTTCCTGATTGCGTTATGGGGTCATAAAGGTTCAAACGGTCGTTCACGTGTTTACGCTGCAACCAAATTCTTTATCTACACGCAAGTTGCTGGTTTAATCATGTTGATTGGTATCTTAGGTCTAGTGATCTATGGATACATGATGTCAGGTACTATTTCATTCAACTACAACTATTTATTGGCTGTAGCGAATACCCTTGACGCACAATTACCAGCAGTCGCTTATGCTTTCATGATCTGTTTATTCATCGGTTTTGCGGTAAAACTTCCAGTTTTCCCATTACACGGTTGGTTACCAGATGCACACGCACAAGCGCCTACAGCGGGTTCTGTCGACCTTGCAGGTATTTTGATTAAAACTGCGGCATACGGCTTATTACGTTTCGTGATTCCATTCTTCCCAGCGGCTTCTGCTCAGTTTGCAGACATTGCCATTATTTTGGGTTTAATTGGTGTGTTCTACGGCGCGTGGTGTGCTTTCCAGCAAACCGATATGAAGCGTTTACTTGCCTATACCTCAATTTCGCACATGGGCTTTGTATTACTTGCAATTTATGCAGGTAATATCCTGACTTACCAAGGCTTAATGATCATGATGTTGGCACATGGCTTGTCATCTGCAGCATTGTTCATTATGTGTGGTCAAATTTACGAGCGCGTACATACACGTGACATGCGTTTAATGGGCGGTATTCGTGGTCAATTCCAATACCTTTCATTCTTCCTCATGTTCTTTGTGGCTGCGTTAGTCGGTATTCCTGGTTTAGGTAACTTTATTGGTGAATTCCTGATTTTAATGGGTTCATTTGAACAGTTCCCAGCCTTCACAATTATTGCGGCAATCAGTTTAGTTTTTGCAGGTGTTTACGGTTTAATCCTGATTCACAAAGCCTTATTTGGTGTACCAAATGAAGAGCAAAAACAACACTATGCAAATCCGTTAAAAGATTTAAATGCACGTGAAGTTGTGATTCTTTCAATTTGTGCGCTGGGTCTAGTATGGCTTGGTCTGTATCCACAAACCTTCCTTGATATTTCAAATTCAAGTATGGCGTGGTTAGCAAATAGCTACATCCCAGTTCAAGAAGTAGTTGAAGTTACACAAGAAGTAACAGCTCAACTCGAAAATGTGGAGATCCAATAAGCCATGAACTTCACAATGTCATTTTCTGAGCTTATGCCTTTAGCTCCTGTGATGATCGTGGCTTTAACTGCGATTATCGTGATGATCCTTACTGCAATTAAGCGTAACCATAACTTAATTGCTACAGCATCAGTGGTGGGCTTGAACCTCGCTGCGGCTTACCTTTTACTCATGATGTTTGGCGGGAATTTTGCTCCTGCCAGCGTGATGGGCATGTTTATGATTGATCCGTTCACCTTGTTATATCAACTGGTGATTCTGATCGCTGCATTAGCATGTTCTACTTTGTCACATGCGTATATTGAAACGTATAAAGACAACCGCGAAGAACTCTACATCTTAATGTTGTGTTCAGTGGCGGGCGCTATGTTGATGGTGTCAAGCTCGCACTATGCGTCGTTCTTCATTAGCCTTGAGTTAATGTCAATTCCTGTTTATGGCTTATTGGCATACACTCACCAACGTTCTAAATCTTTAGAAGCAGGCGTGAAGTACTTAGTCTTGTCTGCAACCGCATCTGCAATGTTGCTCATGGGTATGGCGTACATTTATGCATACACTGGTTCATTGTCTTTCTATGACTCTGTACAAGCATTAATGCAAAATATCCAACAGCCATTGGTAGTTTTAGGTCTAGGCTTAATTGTCTTTGCTGTTGCATTTAAATTGTCGTTGGCACCATTCCACAAATGGACGCCAGACGTTTATGACGGTGCGCCTGCACCAATCGCAACCTTTCTTGCGACTGCAGCAAAAGTAGCAACCATTGGTTTGTTTGTACGTTACATTTTGGGTTCAGGTGCAATCCTGATCGACTCAATTGTAACCATCATGACCATTATTGCTGTGCTTTCAATTTTGGTGGGTAACTTCCTAGCTGTACGTCAAGTTAACTTGAAGCGTATTTTGGCTTACTCATCTATTGCGCACTTTGGTTATTTGTTGATTGGTTTAATCAGCATGACCTATGCAAGTTTGGGCAATGTCAGCGTATATGTGATCACTTATGTATTGACCACCATTGGTGCGTTCGGTGCAGTGGCATTAATGTCTAGCCCGTATAACAACGTAGCTGAAGCAGAAAGCTTAGCAGACTACCGTGGTTTGTTCTGGCGTCGTCCTGTATTGACTGCTGTATTAACTGTCATGATGCTTTCTCTAGCAGGTATTCCACTCACTGCAGGCTTCATTGGTAAGTTCTTGGTGGTGATGGCTGCTGTTACGACTCAGCACTGGTTCTTGGCTGCTATGATCATTGTGGGTTCAGGTATTGGTTTGTACTATTACTTACGTGTAATGGTGGTGATGTACATGACGCCACCAGACGAACCAAAAATGGACGCTGTTGATCATTGGGGTCAAAAAGTGGGCGGTATTATGGTATTGGCTGCAGCTTTAGCGGTATTGGTGATTGGTGTTTATCCAGACCCAATTATCAAAATTGCACTTGAAGCTGAAATTTTGTCACCAATCCATTTCATGCTGTCACAGCAATAATTTGAAAGAAGTTTAACTTTCAGTCAAAAAGCCTTCATAAATTGAGGGCTTTTTGGTTTATATACACAATAAAAACAGCATATAATAAAATGATATTTGCTTTTCTTTCCTTTTAGGTGTTCTCCCGTGGCTATTCATGAAATCCGACATCCGCTTATTCGTCATAAATTAGGGCTATTACGTCGTGCTGATATCAGCACCAAAAACTTCCGTGAATTGGCACAAGAAGTCACCATGTTGCTGACTTATGAAGCGACCAAAGATTTGCCTATGGTCGAGCACGAAATTGCGGGTTGGAATGGTGCAGTCACTGTAGACCGTATTGCGGGTAAAAAAATTACGGTTGTGCCTATTTTACGTGCAGGTATTGGCATGTTAGATGGTTTCTTAAACTTGATTCCAAGTGCCAAAGTGTCTGTACTTGGCTTGGAACGTGATGAAGAAACTTTAGAAGGTAAGCGTCCGCTGAACACACCTTCTGAATTCATCCTATAAGCCTTAATTTAGTCCCCACTTAGAAACAAGTGGGGACTTAAATTTATGACTACAAATAATCAGACATCCATCGCATCTCTTGCGA